>CAIPGD010000327.1 GCA_903864485.1 uncultured bacterium
GTGAATGCGCTTTCGGGGATGTTGCAGCCGGGCGACCGTATCGACCTCATGTTGACCGCCCGTGCCGCGGATGCCCGCAATGACGGGCACGACCAGACGATCGTTCTCATGCAGGATGTTTTGATTTTGGCGACGGGGCGCCAGGTCCACCCGGATTTGCGTGGCGATGCCGAGAGTTCAAAGAGTCCAGAGCGTCAGTTCGGAGCGATCACGATCGAAGTCGATCCGGATCGGGCGCAACGGCTGATCGTGGCCCAGCGCAGCGGTCGGATCACGGCCATCCTGCGGAACCCGACTGATCGGGGCGCAATTTCCAAGGCCGCGATGGACGTCAACGCGCTGCTCGGCGGCGCTCGGGTGCCTTCGGGGTCGCGCTGGCCGATCCCTCCTGAAATGATTGTGGGTGGCCAGGGCGTGGTGATGGCATCGAGCGCACTGCCCCCGTTGGTCGCCGTCCAACCAGCGCCCGCAGGTCGGCTAACACCAGGGGGGCCAACACCAAGCCCCGCGACGCCAGCGCCCGCAATTCCCACCGCCCCGGGGGTGATCCCATGATTCGCGGCCTGCGTGACATGCCGTTGACCGCGACATTTTCGGTCCTTCTGCTGTTTGCAGTGGTTTCCTCCCAGTCCTCCGCGCAGAGTCTGCCTCCCTCATCCATTGCCCCGACCCTGACCCCGGTTCGAGCGGAGCTTGGCTCGGCAGGCCAGCCCATTCCACTGAGTCTTTATGTGGGGCAGGCCTCTGTATTGAATGAGGCCGGGGTCCGACGGATTGCAGTCGGAAACGGGAAGATCATTCAGGCGACGGCGCTGGATGCTCGCCAGATTTTGCTGCTGCCGGAGTCGCCCGGGCAAACTTCCTTGGTTCTTTGGCGCCTCAAGGGTAGCGAGCGCCATTACACCTTGCACGTTGCAGCGGCCGATGTCGGGCAGATGATGGTCGAAGTACGAACGCTGCTTGGTCCGCTTTCTGGGATTGAAGTGCGCGTCGTTGGCGATCGCGTCGTACTCGAGGGGAAACGGGTTGGTGAAGAGACAAATGCTCGCCTTACAGAAATCCTCAAGCGCTATCCCCAAGTTGTGAATCTGGTTCAGCGAGTGGGCAATGAACGCATGATCGCGATGGATGTGCGCATGATCGAGATTAAACGCGACGTTCTGCGCAACATCGGTGTTCGCTGGAATGGCACTGCAGAAGGGCCCTCCGTTGGCGTAATTGCCGACTTAGTACGCAGCCCAGAACTTCGTCCGGGCGGTGCGGGGCAGGGTGTAGCAGGTCTGGATATCCGGCCCAAGATTGCGGGTGTCGCCGGCGCGATCGGGATCGCGAGCAGCATCACATCGATGCTCAATTACCTCGTGCAGAACGGGGATGCAGTGGTCCTCGCCGAACCACGATTGTCCTGTCGAAGCGGCGGTTCGGCCCGATTTGTGGCCGGGGGCGAATTGCCTATTCCCTATTCATCGGCGGTTGGCCACACCACGGTGAATTTCAAGGAATACGGGATCAAATTCGATGTTTCTCCAGTCGCAGGGGACGACGGGATGATTGCTGCGCGCATCGCCACGGAGTTGTCAGCGATCGATTTTGGGGTGGTAGTCCGCGAGGTGCCCGGCCTGAGTAAACGCCGGGCCGAGGCCGACGTCAATTTGCGCGTCAACGAGACCTTGATCATCGCGGGCTTACTTACGGACGACATTCGTAATTCGATGGATCGGGTGGCTGGGATGGGCGACCTACCTGTACTCGGCGCGCTGTTCCGATCGAAGTTGTTTCGCGATCAGAAGACTGAACTCGCCGTGTTGATTACGCCCTCATTCATGGATGGGATCGATGAACCCTCCAAACTGCGGGTCAGTCAGGATCTTGAGCGGGCGGAACAAACCCGGCAGCGCGCCAAGAGCACCTTAGAGCGCTACCGGATGCTCGACTAAGCCCATGATTCAACTCCGTATTGAATCTAAAGGGCAGGGACCGCGTGAGGTCGCAGTGGCACGATTTCCGTGTCGCGTCGGACGAGGTGCCGCCAATGATGTCGTGCTACCGCACTGGCGCGTTGGCCTTTGCCATGCCGAGTTCCATCGCTTTGATGACGGAATTCGATTGCTTGATCAAGGGGCATTCGGCGGCACACGCGTCAAC
>CAIPGD010000328.1 GCA_903864485.1 uncultured bacterium
ATCGATGATTCTGGCAAATCGAACTGACGTGAATACAGATCCTGCATCATGTGCGGGGCCTGAAACGAGTGATACACCGTCAGTCGCTGCTCGGCAGGGTTCCAGTCGGCGATCTGGCTGCGAGGCTCGAGCGTAACCCCGGTATGACGACCAAATTCGAAGGTCGATTCGACCACCGCATCCGCCTGCGCGAACGCCTCGTCCACGTTGCCGACATTCAAACTGCGGGTGAAACAGAGGTTGTCGCCGAGTTCTGGATGAATCAGCGGCGTCCCCTCATCGAGCGCTGTTTCCATGTCGACGACCGGTTTCAGGCGCTCAAAATCCACCTGGACCAGTTGCAGCGCGTCCTCAGCCTGCTCGCGGGTCTCGGCCACCACCGCTACGACCGGTTCACCTTGCCAGCAGGCCCGATCGATCGCGAGTGGGTACTGCGGAGCGGACTTCATCCCGGCGAGGTGCGCCAGAGTCGCCACCCACGGTTTACAGATCCGCGCCAGGTCATGCCCGTCAGCGACCATGATGACGCCCGGCATCGCCCGTGCGGCGTCCGAATGGATCGCAAGAATTCGACAATGGGCGACTTGGCTGCGCCAGAACACCACATGCGCCATGCGCGGCAATTCAACATCGTCGGTGTAAGTCCCCTGACCCTGGACCAGTCTTCGGACACTCGGACGATCGGCATTCGCACCGATGTAACGCGGATCCTCGGTAAGGGCATGCAGCGGCTGATTGCCTTGATCGACTTTTGGCGGGCGCTCTTCAGTGATCTCGTGAGCGTTCATTGGCCGGTCTCCTTCACAGCAACATCACCCGATGCAGCAAATCCGCCGGAACGGGCGGCGCCAGCGGAACTCGCAGACCCCTCGGAACCAGCAGATCCCAAGCGACCCGCGCGCAGCGCGAGGGTTTCGCAGATCGCTTCGACGATGGCGTGATAGCCCGTGCAACGACAGAAATTCCCACTCATCCATTCACGAACTTCAGCCCGGGTGGCGTCGGGTTTGCTCTCCAGCAGCTCTTTAGCCGCCATCACCATGCCGGGCGTACAGAAACCGCATTGCAGTGCGGCATGACGGATGAAGGCATCCTGCAAATCGCGCACGTCGCCGTCTTCGCTTAAACCCTCAATCGTCCGTACCCTCGAGCCATCGGCCTGCACTGCAAGCGTCAAACAACCGCGCACAATCTTGCCGTTGACTTCGACCGTGCACGCGCCACAGACCCCGTGCTCACAGCCGAGATGCGAGCCCTTAAGCCCGAGTTCACCGCGGACAAAATCAACCAGATGCGTTCGTGGCTGCACATGCCGCTGCGTGCGCTGACCGTTCACGGTCAGATCAATGCTCTGTAGTTCGGCCATCACGAATCCTGTTCAAAACAATAAAATTGTTCGCCCGACTACGCCATCAAGGCCGAGCGACTGGCATGGGCAGCCGTCAATAGCCGGCGGGTCAATACGGTTGCCAGATGGTTCTTGGTCTGACTCGAATGCGTCAGGTCGGCTAAGGGATCGAGTTCGCCCTTGAGCGAGAGAAGCGCGATCTCGATCGTAGTTTCGTCCAGCACCTTCCCGCTCAGTAAACCCTCTGTGCGGGGCGCCCGCGAGGGGATCGGACCCATCCCCAGGAATCCAAGACGCACCCGCTGTGCGACCAGCCCATCAAAGCGTGCCGCAACCGCCACACCAGCAACCGCATAGTCGCCATGCCTGCGGGACAGTTCATCGAAAGCGAACCAGTCCCCGGTTGAGGCAATCGGGACTTCAGCCGACACCACGATCTCATCGGGTTGCAAATCCGTCATGTACAAATCCAGGAAAAAATCGGTCGCCGCAACCCGGCGTTGGCCAGCGGGCCCCTGAACCGTAATCACGCCATCCATCGCGACCAAACAGCAAGGCCACTCCGCGGCGGGGTCGCCGTACGCAATCGATCCGCCCCACGTGCCCGAATTGCGAATCGCCCGATGCGCGATATGGGGAACCGCTGCGCTCAAGAGCGGCGCATGCTCGGCCACCAATGCAGAAGCTTCGATTTCGGAATGCGTCGTCATCGCGCCGATCCGCAACCAATCACCGACCTGCTCGATACCGCGCAGCGCGTCAATTCCGGCGATGTCAATCAGAAGCGTGGGCTCCGACAGGCGCATGTTGAGGGTGGCTAATAAAGTCTGTCCGCCGGCGAGAATCCGGGCGTCATCACCGTGGGTCTGCAGTAAAGCCAAGGCCTCTTCAACTTGGTAGACCTTAACGTACTCGAAGGGAGGCGACTTCATCGGAGTAAAAGCCCTGCAGTATTGAAAATAAGAATCATAATTAGCCGGTGAACAATCTAGATCCGAGCCAAACGCCGAACCCGGTTGAAACCACACCCATCGCGAACCAGAACAACCTCGGGAATTCGGCGGCCAGAGGACTTAACTCGAGCGGTGCGGCCGGTGCGGCCGGTGCGGCACGGGCGGGGCTGCCAGACTCCACCCGCAGTGCCGAGGGCTTGGCAGCGGGGGCCTGAATGTAAGCCGAAGAAGCTGAGGAGGCGGATGAGGCCGAGGATGCCGCGGATGGTTCAGACAATGAAGGCGGAGGCTCAACCGGCCCGAGCGCTTTATCCGCAACGCTCGCAACCTCTGCGGACGGGGCCAGATGCGCTTGCAGCGCTGCAAAAAACTGATCGGCCAACTGACGTGCGGACGCGTCGAGCAGTCGCCCACCAATCTGGCCCAGTTTGCCCCCGACCGATGCATGCACCGTATAGGTCACACGGGTCTGGCCACCCTCTTCGATCAGTTCGACCTGGGAACGGCCGGAAGCCATTCCGGCAGCGCCACCCGAGCCCTCGAAACTCATCAGACAGCGTTCCGGCGCAACCACCTCGGAGAGCGTGAGCGTGCCATTGAACCGAGCCCGAACCGGTCCAAGCTTGATCATCACCCGCGCGCGCCGAACGGTGTCCGACTCGTTAACGACTTCTTCACAGCCCGGGATGCAGGCCTGCAAAACCGCTGCGTCGTTGAGCGCGTCCCAAACCTGGACTCGCTTGGCTTCCATGACCACTGTGCCAGTCAGTTCCATTGCGTGCTCAATTTGCGGGTTAGTCCGGATGGTCATGCTGACCAGATGATCAATAAGCTTAGCCATGGTTGACTTGTTGGTAAATAGCTTGCACCCCCGGACTAACCCTGAAGCCGCCCCGGCATCGGTCGTCCAGTCGCGCCCGCCCAGACGCCGTTTGCCGGTCGCCGAACGCGAGCGCCAAATCGTGACCGCCGCGATCAGTTACTTTGCGGAGCATGGCTTTGCGGCCCAATTGCGCGACCTCGCGTCGGCGATTGGGGTCACTCACACACTCGTTTATCACTACTTTCCAACCAAGCAGGCGCTGGTGGATCGGGTGTACCTCGAAGTGATCGCAGGAAGGTGGAAGCCGGAGTGGGAAAAACTTCTCGACAACAGAACCATTCCAGTCCCTGAAAAGTTAGTCGAATTTTATGGCGACTACGCCCGCACGGTACTGACGCGTGAATTCGTTCGGATCCTCGTTTTTTCGGGCCTCACCGACCGCAGCATCACCGACCGATTTTTTAATATGCTCAGTGAGCGCCTGTTCCCACGGCTGATCCGCGAGACGCGGCGATTTCGAGGCAGTCAGAGCCGCGCCAAGCCCAGCGCGCGTGAACATGAACTGCTCATGGGGCTGCACGGCGGCGTCTTCTACGGAGGTCTGCGCCGCTTTGTCTACGACCATGATATTGGTGGCAAACAAGCGCTCGATGATGAATCCATCATCACCGACCGCGTCCAAAGCTACCTGAATGCAAGTCGGTCGCTTAACCCAACCGGCCCCGTCCCCTGCATCACCGATGGAGTTTCAAATGGCGCTCACCCTGAACCACTTCTCAATCCGAACAATGGATCTGGACCGCACGCGAGATTTTTATGAACGGGTACTAGGTCTCACGGTCGGCCCACGACCGGATTTCCCATTCCCCGGGCTCTGGATGTATCGGGGCGACCATGGCGATGTGGCCAATGCGGTCGTGCACATTATCGGGATGGACCGCAATGATCCAGAAGGCCTCAAGCGCTATCTCGGTGACCGCGATCTATCGTCCCTCACGGGCAGCGGCGCATTGGACCATGTGGCGTTTTTCGCCGACGGGCTGAGCGACATGCTGGCCCACCTGAACGCGATTGGCGTCGTACCACGAGAGAGGACAGTTCCATCGATTGGATTGCATCAGCTCTTTCTCGACGATCCGAATGGAATCGTGGTTGAACTGAACTATCCGGCAGCCGAAAAAGCCCGCTTGGCCTGAATTTTTTAAACACCCAAGGAGACCAAACCATGCCTGTTTCAAATCCATCGTCCCCGTCCAACCCACTTCCCACCTCACGTCGACGCCTCCTGCAAGCAGGCGCTGCAGGGACGGTTCTGGCGGGTGCGCCGTTCGCCATCAATATCGTTCGCGCGCAGGGCGCGCCGATCAAGATCGGTTTTCCGACGCCACTCACGGGAGCCTTCTCCGCCGAGGCACAGGATCAGGTCCGCGCTGCCGAACTCGCGGTCAAAGAGTTCAATGATGCTGGCGGGTTCAATGGACGCAAAGTTGAACTGCTGGTTCGCGATGACAAGCTGAATCCAGGCGAAGCGGCCTCCAGAACCCTCGAACTGATTGAAAAGGACAAGGTCGATTTCATCGTCGGTTCGCTTTCGGCCGCGACCCAACTCTCGATTAACGCCGTTACCCGTGAACGCAAAGTGATCTTCAATTCGATCAGCCAGAGCGACGCGATCAATGAGGCGAAGGACTGGAGCCCCTACACCTTCCACGAAGCGCTGAATCCACACATGACCGCGGGTGCTGTGGCCCGTTATGCGTTTCCAAAATATGGCAAGAAAGTGGTCTACCTGACCGCCGACTACGCCTATGGCCATGAGATGGTGCGCGGCTTCGAGAGGGCTGGGAAAGCCCTCGGAGCGACCACCCTTGCCGACATCCGCCACCCGCTGGGCGCCGCCGACTACTCCGCCTTCCTGCCCCGTATTCAGGCCCTCAAGCCCGACATTCTGGTGCTGTGCAATTTCGGCCGGGACCTCGTGAATTCGGCGAAACAAGCGACGGATTTTGGTCTCAAAGAGACGACTCGCCTGGTCGCCCCGGTGTTGCTTTTCACCTCGCGAGTCGCGGGCGGTGCCGATGCGTTTGAAGGCGTCGTCGGTGGCACCTCGTATTACTGGGGCATGGAAGATTCGATCCCGGCCGCAAAAGTCTTCAATGACAAATTCCGCCGTGCCTACGGTGGTGCTGTGCCCTCGGACTATGGCGCTCTGGGTTACGCCGGCGTGCGCAGTGTGTTGCAGGCCGTGGTAAACGCAAAAACGACCGATTCAGATAAGGTCGCAGATGCCCTCGGACGCCTGGAATACAACTGGTACAAAGGCAACCAGTCTTATCGCAAGTGCGACCATCAATCCGTGCAGTCGGTGATCATCGTCGAGTCCAAATCCAAAGGGATGAAAGACAAGAACGATGTCTTCTCGGTCGCCAGTATTGAAGCCGCCAATGAGTCAAACCTGCGGTCCTGCAGCGAACTTGGGCACAAGGCCTAACGGACCGGGCGCCTTGAAGGGCAACGCCCTTCAAGGACAAGGCGGCTTGAAGGGTTTCACGAACCATGGGTGAACTCACGCCCCAATTGCTTGGCTTGCAACTCGTCACCGGGATTGCGCTCGGCGCCGTCTATGCGTTGCTCGCCGTCGGCCTGTCGCTGATATTCGGCATGCTGACGGTGGTCAACTTCGCCCATGGCGCGTTCTTCATGGTCGGGGCCTTCTTGGGCATTTACTTCCAGACACTCACCGGAAGCTTCGCGCTGAGCCTCGTGATCACGCCCTTGGTGGTTGGTTCGATTGGCATGCTATCCGAGCGATTTTTAGTACGACCACTCTACGGCCGCGGCATCGACTATCCGCTATTGCTCACGTTCGGCCTGAGTTATGTCCTGATCGAGTTGATGCGCGTGTTGTTCGGTATCGAAGGGCTCCCGTCCTCAACCCCCGCCGCGCTGCGCGGATCCGTAGATCTGGGGATCGGCCGGTTCCCGCTCTACCGTCTGGTCCTGATCGGCGCGACGGCCACGGTGGTGATGGGTCTCTGGCTGGTGATTGAAAAGACGCGTTTCGGGCTCATCATTCGCGCGGGTTCCCGTGACCCCGAGATCGTCCGAGTTCTTGGCGTCGACGTCGCCAAGGTCTGGTTATTGGTGTTTGGCCTAGGCACCGCCATCGCGGGGCTCTCGGGGGTGTTGGCTGCACCGACTCGCGCCGTCAACCCCGAGATGGGGATCACCGTGCTGGCTGAGTCCTTTGTTGTGACGGTTGTCGGGGGGATGGGATCGCTGATGGGCGCAGTCGTCGCCGGCTTGCTGGTGGGTGTGGTGTTCAGCATGACCTCACTGCTTGCCCCCGAGTTTGCTGAGTTATCGATCTTCGTGCTGATGGCGTTGGTGTTGCTCGTCCGTCCGCAAGGCTTGTTCGGCAAAGCCGGGTTGATGGGGTAGAGGCGGCCAATGAACGATCTGCGCGGCCCCCCAACACCCTTACTGACATCCTTACTGACACCCGGAATGGCACCCCTGCTAACACCCGTACTGACTCTGATTGCCAGACATCGGGTTGTATCGGTCCTTTTGTTTCTGCTTGTTTTTCCGTGGCTGATGCCCTACGAGGCGTTAGCCGTCAACATTCTGATTTTTGGTCTCTACGCGGTTGGATTCAACCTGCTTTTTGGCTACACCGGCATGCTGTCTTTTGGCCATGCGGCGTTTCTGGGGGTTGGCAGCTACCTGACAGGCATATCGATCGTCCACGCCCACCTGCACTGGTTGCTCGCCATTTCGGTCGGTGTGGTGGCCGCCGGGCTGGTTGGGGTCATCATGGGCCACCTCGCAATCCGCACCCGCGGCATCTACTTCTCAATGGTCACGCTTGCGCTCGGGCAGATCGTCTACTACGGCTTTTACAAGGCCGAACGCTGGACCGGTGGCGAGAACGGTTTGCGCGGCGTGACCGTTCCCGCTTTTAAATTGGCGGGATGGACGATCGACTTCACCAATCCAGTCACGAAGTACTACGTCATTCTCGGATTTGTTGCGATCGCGCTCGGCCTCGTTTCGCGCATCCTCGCTTCGCCCTTTGGAGCCGTGATCGAGGCCATTCGCGAGAACGAAAAAAGAGCCGCTGCCTGCGGCTATGACGTCGCCCGATCGAAGCTCCTGGTTTTTGTACTTTCGGCCGCGATCTGTGGGCTAGCGGGCTCATTGCGAGCGCTGCATCTCTCGGTCGTTCCGATTGATTCCTTGCACTACCTGCAATCGGGTCAAGCCGTGATGATGTGCCTGCTAGGTGGCATGGGTACCTTTTTCGGACCCTTTGTCGGCGCCGCCGTATTCTTGTATCTCGAAGATGTGGTCACGACACTGACGCGGCACTGGATGGCCGTGGTCGGCACGATCTTTATGGTGTTTATCCTGTTCGTCCCTCGGGGCATCTGGGGCAGCCTGGTCGCCCGCTGGGAACGTGCGACGACACCATCGGGCCAGACATGAACGCCCCATCGATCCAACGCCAAGCGACGAATGCACAAGCTGACATTCTCATCGAGGCACGTCACATCAGCCGACGATTTGGTGCCTTTCAGGCGCTGACCGATATCTCGGTTCAGTTTCGGGCCAAGCAGTTGTGCGCGATCATTGGTCCCAATGGCGCCGGTAAAAGCACGTTTTTCAATATTCTGAGCGGAGCAATCGGGCCCAGTTCGGGCTCCGTGCTGTTTCAAGGCCAGGACATCACCGGGCTGGCACCGCACGAATTCGCCCGCCGTGGGATCGCCAAGAGCTTTCAGATCACCAATGTCTTCAAGCAACTGAGCGCCCACGAGAACGTTCGGGTTGCCGTGCAAATGCGTCATGCGCGTTTTGATTTCTTCAGCCCCCGCGCCAAGTTAGCAGGGGTGGCGCAAACGGCCCAGGCGCTCCTCGAACGGGTCGGACTCGCGGGCCTCGGTCAAAAGCC
>CAIPGD010000329.1 GCA_903864485.1 uncultured bacterium
CAGTCCACCAACCCCGATCTTGTCTTTGACTTGACGTCGGTCGCCGAGTTTCCGGTCACTGTCAATTCCCACGTTTACGGCGAGATTGTGTTCTCGGAGGCGAGCCTAGACGAAATCGTCGCGATCGATGTTCTGGAGCATGTTCCAGATCTGGAACGGTTCATGACCCATTGCCTCGCTTTACTGAAGGAGGGAGGGCGCTTTGAGATCCTGGTTCCTTATGATCTTTCGCACGGTGCATGGCAGGACCCGACCCATGTCAGGGCGTTTAATGAACATTCCTGGTTGTATTACACCGAATGGTTCTGGTACCTGGGTTGGTTCGAATATCGCTTCGATTGCCTTTCGCTGGAGTTTGTTCCGTCTGAGGCCGGTCAGGAATTAATCAAACAAAACCTTCCTCAACCGCAGGTGTTACGCACGCCGCGCGCGATCAATTCGATGAAGGTCTCGCTAGTCAAGCGCCGAACAACGCCCGCCGAAAAGACTTCGGCACGGTCATTTCGTACTCAGTTTTAGTTCGAATTGAATTGACACCATTCAGACCGCTGCGATAACATCCGCACATGGCCCAGCCAGAACAGCGCGCACGCTGCCCATTGGGGCAGTCAGGAAGTTCCTACCCGAGCTTGGCTCGAGTTGTTGAGCGTTTTGGCGTCTGGGCTGCGCTCTGGGCGATGATTGCGATGGCCGTCATGCCCACGATCTCCCACGCGATGGTTCGATTTTTGGCCCAACCTGGGTCGGCGATGGTGATGGAGATCTGTACGACTCGGGGTGTTGAACGCCTCTCGATGGACCCCGACCTGCAACTCGCCGACGAGTCGATAGACGTTGAATCGAAGACGCTTCCCGCGTCACATGATTTGAATGCCGAGCACTGCCCGATGTGCGGCCAGACGGGTCATTCCGGCATGCTGCCAACATCGCAGTCGTTGTTGAAATTGCCTCGGCTTAGCGATGCGCCGCCCCGACTATTTCTGCTGGCGCCGCGTCCATTGTTCGCCTGGTTACAGGCCAGACCTCGAGGTCCTCCGCACATTTCCTGAACGCTTTTTAACCTCGAGTGGGTTGCGAATCGCAGCCTCGCTTGTCGCTTTGAATGCTTTGCACGCGCCCAGTTTTCCGCGTGTAACCGATTTCAGGAATTTGCATCATGTTTTTACGTCAATCGATCGCGGGTCGCGTCGTCTGGCCCTGCCGTTTGAACTCAATGCCGAATGCAACTGCGTTTGTAAACGCGTTTGTGAACGCGGCTGCAACCGCGTTTGTCACTGTGCTCGCGACTGCATTTGGCCCCGTGCCTTCTGCCCTCGCTGACCACGGCTCGGAGCGAAATCTTGGCGTCGTGGTTGTCACCGGAAGCAACCCCAGTTCGATGCCGACTTACATTCCCACGACCATGGAGTCGATTACTGGGCGTGAGGTTGAGGACCGAATCAACGCCGCGGACAGCGAAGATGCGCTCAAGTATTTTCCGAGCCTCCTGGTTCGCAAGCGCTATATCGGCGACTACAACCATGCGATTTTGTCGAGCCGCGCCTCGGGGACAGGCAACAGCGCTCGCTCTGCGGTTTATGCAGACGGTATCCTGCTTTCGAACTTTCTCGGCAATGGTATCGGCGGACTGTCTTTCGTCCCGCGTTGGGGCCTAGTGACACCGGAAGAAATCGAACGCGTCGATGTGATGTACGGCCCGTTTTCGGCCGCCTATCCGGGTAATTCGGTGGGTGCGGTGGTGGATTACGTGACTCGCATGCCCACTCAGTTTGAAGCGCACGGAAAGGTGAGTTTCAGTTCGCAGCCTTTCGAGCTCTACAACACCAAGGAGACTTATCAGGCCTGGCAGACCAGTGCATCGGCGGGCAGCCGCGCCGGCGACTGGTCCTGGTTCTTTAACTTCAACCACACCGACAGCCATGGCCAACCACTGACTTTTGCAACCCGTCTGGTCAGCGCAGGCACCGCGGGGACCGCGGGCACCCCGGTGACGGGAGCCGTCGCCGGGCTCAATAATGCGAACGCGCCTTGGTACATCATCGGGACCGGGACTGAATTCCGAACCCAGCAGGATCATGCCAAGCTCAAGCTGGCATACGACCTGAGCCCGAGCCTGCGCGCCTCGTACACCCTGGGGGTGTGGCAAAACACCTCTGAGGGTCGTCCCCGGAGTTATTTGCAGACCGCCTCTGGCAGTCCGGTCACCAGCGGTGGCATCAATATCGAAGGACGCAGTTTTTCAGCCCTGACCGGCGCCGATTTCGCGCTGACCAATGAGTCGTTGACGCACGCCATGCATGGCCTTTCCGTCAAGAGCAATACCAAAGGCGTGTTCGACTGGGAGCTGGCGGCGAGCCTCTACGATTACGGCACGGATCTAAAGCGTCAGAACGGTTCTGCAAATAACCTGCCGACCGCCGTTCAAGGCGGTGCTGGCACGATTGCCGATGGTCGCGGAACTGGGTGGCAGACCCTTGCACTCAAGGGCATCTGGCGTCCTGAGGGCATTCGGGGGGCGCATCAGGTGGATTTTGGGGTGCAGCAAGATCATTACGAATTGCGCTACAGAACGTCCTCGATCTCGGGTAATTGGCTGAGCGACCCCGCTGGGGATCTCCTCAGCAACGTGGGTGGTGAAACCCGCCTCCGAAGCCTCTACGTGCAGGACGTTTGGGCGTTCGCGCCGCATTGGAAGACTGTGCTGGGAGCGCGCTATGAAGACTGGAGCGCCAGTGGTGGGCTGACAAACTTTTCGGCAACCAGCAGCATTTCGCATCCGAACCGTGAAGGTTCATTTGTCTCCCCAAAGGCCGCGCTGTCTTTTGCCGCGCGCGATGATCTGGTGCTCAAGGCCTCGTTGGGGCGGGCGGTGCGGATGCCGACGGTGGCCGAACTCTACGGAGCGACGTCGACCACAAATTCCCAATACATCAACGATCCAAATTTGCGCCCTGAGCGTTCATTGACCGGCGAACTCAGTGCCGAAAGGGACATTTCGGGTGGCTTGCTGCGGGCAACGCTCTTTTCTGAAGACACGCACGATGCGCTCTATTCGCAGTCAATTGTCGATGCCTCGGCGGGTAACAAGACGATCACTCGGGTCCAGAATGTCGGACACATTGCGACACAAGGCGCTGAGATCTCCTACGTGGGCTCGGATATTCTGGCGAAGGGACTTGATCTGGTTACCAGCCTGACCTATGCCGACTCCTTGATCAAGGAGAACGATGGGTTCGTGGTCGTTGCTGGCGACACGTTGAACAAACGTCAACCAAACATCCCGCGATGGCGGGCGAGCACGCTGGCAAGCTACCGCTGGGATCCACGATGGGTCACCAGTATCGGCGCGCGTTACAGCGGCCCGCAGTTCCGGACGCTCAACAATAGCGATGTCAACGGTTTTGCTTACCAGGGGGTCAGCAAGTTTTTTGTGGTTGATGCGCGCGCCCGTTATCAGATCGACAAACATCGTTCATTGGCGTTTGGTGTGGATAACCTGAATAACGATAAGTACTGGAACTTTCATCCCTACCCGCAGCGCACCTTCGTGGCTGAACTTAAAATCAATCTCTAACGTATGAAAAATCGATTGTCCAATCCACGATTCAAACGGATGTTGACTCGCCCTCTAGGGCCCAGCCTGTCTCTCGCGGTGGCGGCGCTCCTGATCTGTACGGGGGCCCAAGCCCACGTCACGCTCGAAGAACCAGCGGCGGTGGCAAACGCCGGGTACAAGGCGGTCTTCCGAATCACCCACGGTTGCGAAGGATCTCCTACCCACACGGTGAGGGTCCAGATTCCGACGGGATTTCTTGGGACCAAACCCATCCCAAAGCCCGGCTGGAAACTTGAGTTGCAACGGGTCAAGCTTGCAGAGCCCTACGACAGCCACGGCCGAAAAATCGACGAAACCGTCTCCGAAGTGGTCTGGCGCGCCCAGTCACCAGAGACATTTCTGGCCGACGCCCATTACGACGAATTCGTCTTGCGGGGGCAGACTCCCGACAAGCCCGGTGTGATCTGGTTCAAGGTCCAGCAAATTTGCGAGAAGGGCGACCTGAACTGGGCTGAGGTGCCCGCCACAGGTTCCAGCATCAAGGGGCTCAAAGCGCCTGCCGCAAGGCTCGAAGTGCTGCCTGGCATGAGCAGTGGCGCCGGGCATCAACACTAA
>CAIPGD010000330.1 GCA_903864485.1 uncultured bacterium
GGCCACCGTGATGGCCACGGGTGGCTTGACGCGCCTGTATCGGCGCAATAGTGCCTCGGCCAATATGGGCGGCGATGGATATGCGCTCGCTCTTCGGGCGGGCGCGGCTTTGCTTGATATGGAGTTTGTCCAATTCTTTCCGATTGGCCACCTCGCGCCCCGCATGATTGGAATGGACCCGATTATGTGGGACCCGTTCCGCTACAAACTCGGCGGTCGTCTTCTGAATGGAAATCGTGAGGAGTTTGTGCAGAACTACGGCGCTGCCGTTTCGGACAAGTACATTGTGACCCGTGATTTGGCGACTTATGCGATTACCAAAGAGGTCGAAGCGGGGAGGGGTTCTCCCAATGGCGGCGCCTATTTGTCATTTGAGCATCTGAGTGCCGAGGTCTTGCGCGAAGCGTTCGGGCCCGTGATCGATCGGATCGCCAACAACGGAATCGATCTCACCAAGATGTCAATCGAAGTGGCGCCGATCGCTCACTATCACATGGGCGGTATCCAGGTCGATGCACAGATGAGAACGACATTGGCAGGTCTTTTTGCAGCGGGTGAAGCTGTTGGTGGCGCTAACGGCGCTAACCGGTTATCCGGAAATGCGATCACGGAAGCTCTGGCATTCGGGCGCAGAGCGGGTCGCAATGCAGCTCAGGACGCGCTCGCGAGCGGTGCGCTGCGTTGGGATGGCGCAAGGCATGATGTGCACTGGTATACCCAGGGCCCCTCCGGTTTGGACTTCAATCCGGCGCAGATGCTTGTCGAATTACAGGCGCTGATGGCGGATGAGGTCGGCCCGTTTCGGACTGAGGCTGGCCTGCAACGAGCGTTACACAGACTAACGGCCATGCGCGCGCAGGTCGGGGAAGTGCCCCCAAAAGGAACCGGTGGGCTGGATTGCGTCCGGATTGATTGGTTCGATCTTTTTCAGATGTTGCTCGTGGCTGAAGTCGTGACGCGCGCCGCTTTGCTTCGTACCGAGAGCCGCGGGGCGCATCAGCGCGAGGATTTCCCTGGACTTGACGAGTCCTGGAGGGTCAATCAGGTGGTCAGTAGGGATGGCAGTCAGTTGAATTTTGTGCGCCGCTTGGTACCGGCATCGGTGCCAATCCTCGATCCCGTGGAGCTCGTATGAGCGACGTCGACAGTCTGCATGTCAATCTTCGCGTCAAGCGGGGCGCCGCAGGCGAAACCTTGCGGTTTGAGACTCATGACGTCCCGTTCGAGCCGGGGCAGTCCGTGCTGGATGCCTTACGTTGGGTTCGGGCGAACGTGGACCCGAGCCTGGCCATTCGATATTCCTGCATCAATGCGAATGCCTGCAAGGAATGCATGATGAGGGTCGACGGCAAGACCGTCTATGCCTGCCTGGCAAAATTGGAGGCGCGGGAGATGGTGGTTGAACCCTTGCCCAACAAGCCGCTGGTGAGAGACCTTGTGACCGAGGTGGCGCCTTCGGACGAGGAGTTGTATCTGCGCTGATTTAGGAGCCTGCGCCTCAGGCCGTGCCGACCACTCCACCGTCACAGGCAATCGTCTGGCCCACAATGTATTCACCCGCGCGCGAGCACAGGAAAATGGCAAGACCCGCAATATCCTGAGCCGTGCCTACCCGTCCGCTTGGGTTGGATTGGCCCACCTGATCCCAGTTCACGCCCTCGGTCTCTCCGCCAAAACCGACGCCAGTACTGAGCATCCAGGTTGGGAACGGTCCGGGTGCGATGGCGTTGAACAAAATGCGCTCTTTGGTCAAGTGCGTAGCCATGAAACGGGTCAGGTGATGCACCGCCGCCTTGGATGCGCCATAAGAGAACGCATCAAACGCAGAACTCTTGAGTCCATCGATTGAACCAATGTTGATCACTCGCGAGGGGCTGGCACCCTGCGCGGCAGTCCGCAACAGGGGCAGCAGTTTTTGGGTCAGAAAGAAAACACCCTTGACATTGGTGTCCATGACTTTGTCCCAGCCGGCTTCCGGAAACTGATCGAGCGGCGCGCCCCAGGAGGCGCCGGCGTTATTCACCAGAATATCCAGCTTAGTATCATGCGCGGCCAGTTGTGCCGCCAGGCTTTCAACGCCTGCCAGGTTAGACAAATCCGCGGGCAGGGCGATGCATTGCCCACCATAGTCCTGGCTCAGGCGCTCGGCCGTGGCCTCGCAGACCTTGGCTTTACGCGACGAGATATAGACCTTGGCGCCCTGGGAAAGGAAACCGGCCGCGATCATTTCGCCGATGCCGCGAGAGCCGCCAGTGACGAGTGCCGTTTTGCCCTGAATGGAAAAGAGATTTTTGAAGTTTTCGCTCACGTTACTACTCAGGTTAAGGATTATTGGGGGGCTTTGAATGCCGCCATGTAGGGCGCCATGCGCTTGCTCATCTCATCGGCCAGCGCCTGTAAGCCGCTCATGGGACGGACCATCACCTCAAAGTCGACGATGAGTCCCTGGGCATCGAACTGGATCAGGTCGATCCCCTTGAGCGCCTTGCCGTTTACCTTGGCGCTGAATTCCAGCATCACGCTGGTGCCGTCCGCCCCTGCGAGTTCGCGGTGATAGACAAAGTCATCGAACACCTGGCTGGCTGCAGCTAAAAACAATTGCACCACGGGTGCGGTGGCATACGGTGTATGGGCGACAGGCGAACGAAAGACCGCCTTGGGATGGAGAATCGAGCCGAGTTCGCCCATGTCCTCTTGATCGATCATGTCGTGCCAGAGGGCCAGCGACTTGGCGACAGCGGGCAATAGTTGAAGGCCGGCGGGGGGCGCTGGGGCAGCGGGTGTTGTCGCCTGGTGGGTGGCGGTGACTGGTGCTTGATGGGTGTGGCTGGGGTTGCCCAGCGACAGGGCCAACTCGGTTCCCTGTTTGATCGCGTGTTTGGCGTCGAGTTCGACCGCCTTATACGCGCCGCCAATGAGATGCACAGTGCAACCGGCAGCGACCAGCGCGTCCTGCAATTCGCGCTGCGGTTCCTGCCCTGCACACACCACCACCGTGTCCGCCGGAATTGTTATGTCCTGGTCGCCCATCGTGATGTGCAGACCGGCGTCGTCGATGCGACGGTAAGTGACGCCGTTGAGCATCTCAACCGCGCGATTTTTGAGCGATGTCCGGTGGATCCAGCCGGTGGTTTTGCCCAAGCCCTCGCCGACTTTTCCGGACTTGCGCTGCAAGAGGTAAACCTTACGGGGACTCGGTTCGATATGGGCCGTCTGCAATCCGCCTGCCGTCGAATATTGGGTGTCCACGCCCCATTCAGCGAAAAACCGGGCCTTGTCCAGGCTGGGGCTCGTGCCTTCGTGCAGCAGGTATTCCGCCACATCAAACCCAATCCCGCCAGCACCGATTAGTGCCACGGTCTTGCCCACGGCGCACTTGTCGCGAATCACCTCCAGGTAACCGCGAACCTTTGGGTGATGGATGCCGTCAATCTGCGGGATACGCGGACTAACGCCCGTGGCCAAAACCACTTCTTTGAAGCCAGCGTCGATGATTGACTGGGCGCTCACCTTTTGGCCGAGCTTCACGCTGACGCCGGTCAGTTCAAGTTGCTTGCCAAAATAACGCAGCGTCTCGTAGAACTCTTCCTTACCCGGTATCTGCTTCGCAATGTTAAATTGACCACCAATTTCGCTGGCAGCATCAAACAAGGTGACCTCAAAGCCGCGACGCGCCGCCGTGGTCGCAAATGCCAAACCGGCTGGGCCGGCACCCACCACCGCAACGCGCTCTTTTGAGAGCGCCGGCGTTTCGATCATCAGGGTCTCGTGGCAGGCACGCGGATTGACCAGGCAGGACGTGATCTTGCCGCCAAAAGTGTGGTCCAGACAGGCCTGGTTGCAACCGATGCAGGTATTGATTTCATCGGCTTTGCCTGCAGCCGCCTTGTTCACAAAATCTGGGTCGGCGAGGAACGGCCGTGCCATCGACACCATGTCTGCCATGCCATCGGCCAACACCTGTTCGGCTACCTCGGGCGTGTTGATGCGGTTCGTGGCAATGAGCGGGATCCCCACTTTGCCCTTGAGCTGCTGCGTCACCCACGCAAAGGCGGCGCGTGGCACTTTTGTCGCAATGGTCGGAATGCGCGCCTCGTGCCAGCCAATGCCGGTGTTCAAAATCGTAACCCCAGCCGCCTCGAGCGCTTGCGCCAGTTGTACCACTTCGGCCAGGGTCGACCCGCCTTCCACGAGATCGAGCATGGAGAGGCGAAAGATCAGGATGAAATTGGCCCCCACCTTGGCTCGCGTGCGCCGGACAATTTCCAGCGGGAAGCGGATGCGGTTTTCATAGCTGCCGCCCCAGGCGTCGTCGCGGTGATTGGTGTGCGCGGCGATGAATTCGTTGATCAGGTACCCCTCGGAGCCCATGATTTCCACGCCGTCATAGCCTGCACTTTGGGCCAGCGCAGCCGCGCGTACAAAATCTTCAATCGTCTGTTCCACCTCTTCGGTGCTGAGCGCATGCGGGCGAAAAGGGTTGATCGGCGCTTTGATTGCGCTCGGCGCGACCAGGTCGGGGTGATAGGCGTAGCGCCCAAAGTGCAGGATCTGCATACAGATCTTGCCACCGGCGTCATGGACCGCCTGGGTCACGACTTTGTGCTTTTGCGCCTCTTCGGGCGTGGTCATCCTAGCGCCACCCGGCATGGGACGGGCACGGTCGTTCGGTGCAATACCGCCGGTCACAATCAACGCCACACCACCGCGTGCCCGCTCGGCATAAAAAGCGGCCATCCGTTCAAAACCGTTTTTGGCCTCTTCGAGCCCAACATGCATCGAACCCATCAGAACCCGATTTTTGAGGGTTGTGAAGCCCAGATCGAGAGGGCTGAGCATGAGCGGGTAGGCGGTCATCGAGAGTTCCCTAAAAGTAGAATTAGTTTAAGCCAGCGAGTTAACCTCTGCATGGATTCCCGCCTGTCATGCGGGTTCCGCCGCCATACAGATCCGCGGGCAACCCTCCGGAGACGCCGAGGTAACCCTTGGGCAACATTGAGGCAACGCCTGATTCGTGAGTGGCGCGGTCGCACACTTTTCATTCCTCGTGCATAGCCCGAACGTCATGAAAGAGTGCGCGTCCCCGCCACC
>CAIPGD010000331.1 GCA_903864485.1 uncultured bacterium
AGAGCGCCTCCTTGACGGCGGATTCGACCAGCGAGCGTTTTTCTTCGATGACGAAGATTTCCCGCAATCCGGTCGCAAACGCCCGCATCGAGCTGGGTTCTAGTGGCCACAACACGCCAACCTTAAACAGGCGGATGCCGACGGCCGAGCAGGTCGTGGAGTCAAGACCCAGATCGTCGAGGGCTTGACGGGTGTCGAGATAAGACTTCCCACCGGCCACCAAGCCTAGCCAGGGGCTCGGCGAATCGATAGCGGTGAAATTCAGCCGGTTGGCGCGAATGTAAGCGAGCGCTGCATCGCCTTTGTAGTCCAGCAGGCGCTGCTCCTGCGCAATTGGACTATCGGGCCAGCGGATGTTGAGCCCCCCGAGCGGCAACTCATCTGCACTGGGCAACTGGATGCTGACGTGATCGGGATCGATGATGACGGCTGCCGAGGATTCCGCGACGTCAGTCACCGCCTTCATGGCGACCCAAAGCCCCGACCAGCGCGACATCGCCCAGCCGTGCAGACCAAAGTCCAGGAACTCCTGAACCCCTGCCGGATAAAACACCGGCATACCGCAGGCCTTGAAAATAAACTCACTCTGATGCGGCAAAGTCGAGCTCTTGGCACCGTGATCGTCGCCAGCGACGGCGATCACGCCGCCATGTGGCGCCGATCCGGCCGCATTGGCATGTTTAAAGACATCGCTACAGCGATCGACTCCAGGGCCTTTGCCGTACCAGAGACCAAATACGCCATCGGCATTGGCGCCGGGGAACAAACCGATCTGTTGGGTTCCCCAAATTGCATTGGCCGCCAGTTCTTCATTGACGCCAGGCCGAAAGACAATCTGCTGGCGGTCCAGATGTTCCCGGGCCTTCCAGAGCGCCTGGTCGAGCGCGCCGAGTGGCGAACCGCGATAACCCGAAATAAAGCCAGCGGTGCGCAAGCCTGCAATGCGGTCTCGCTCACGCTGCAGCATTGGCAATCGAACCAAGGCCTGATTGCCGTTCATAAACGCACGCCCATGTTCAAGGGCGTACTTGTCATCCAGCGTTACACGACGCAGCGCACGGGCTAGTTCGGCGTCAAGCGGAGCGTTCATTTCGAGGCCATGAGCCTTTCGCAGTAACGGGCAATCTGATCGACTTCGATGTTCACGAAATCTCCGACTTTCAGGCGACCCAGCGTAGTAACCGCCATCGTATGCGGAATCACATTGATTTCAATCCGGGTAACCCCTTTCGCCGCGGAATCTTCCACCCGATTGACCGTGAGCGACACCCCATCCACCGTGACCGAGCCCTTGAACGCGAAATACTTTGCCAACGCCGCGGGCACCTCAATGGCCAGAAACCAGGACTCACCCACCGGGTCAAACGCCGCCACCCGCCCTAAGCCATCGATATGGCCGCTGACCAGATGACCGCCGAGGCGATCCGAGAGCCGCAATGCTTTTTCGAGATTGACCATCCCCGGGGCGGCAAGGCCGACAGTTCGGGACAAGCTCTCGAGTGAAATATCGACCGCAAAACGGCCTTCGGCCAACTGGTCAGACATCGGCCCGCCAAGTTGAACAACGGTCATGCAGGCCCCCTGGATGGCAATCGAATCGCCCACCTGGACATCATCTAGCCCCAGACGCGCGGCTTCAATGACCAGTCGCCGGCCGCTATCGGCCGGACCAACGGTGGCCGCCAGCGTTGAGACCTCTTCGATCATCCCAATTGCGGCAACGATTCCTGTAAACATTTCCACCCGCCCTCTGAGCTTTGCTTGACTACGTGCTACTTCGCTTCGTTTTGCTTAAAACGGGCGAGGATCCGCAGATCGTCGCCAACCTTCACCATCTCATGAAAAACCAGGCGCTTGGCGGATTCGAGCGTTTCCGGCGGCTCGAGATTAAACATCGCCCGCGAATCTCCTAGCAGCGCAGGCGCCAGATACACCAGCAACTCGTCGACGCGCGCCTCGCGAACGAGCGAACCATTCAGCCCAGCGCCTGCTTCGACATGCAATTCATTGACGCCACGGCGCGCCAATTCGGCCAGAAGCGCGCCGATGTCCACTTTGCCGGGTGGTGCCAACGAGGCCGAAGCCGAGGACGAGGACGACGACAACGTCGGGGAGGACCACAATTCGACGCCGTGATCTTGCAACAGGCGCGCCTTATCGGCGAGTGGGCCAGTCACCAGCCAATCTTCGTCCAGCGCGTGGGCTAGCAATAGCCCCCCTGCTCGGACCAATTTTGCGCCCGGGTCAACTTCGAGCCGGCTGTCGATCAGAACCCGCAGCGGTTGCCGGATGGGCTGCCCGATCTGCGACCCAGTCTGCGGCCCGTCATTTTCGGGTAGATCGCGCACCGTGAGTTGCGGGTCATCGTCCCGAACGGTGCCAATACCCGTCAGGATCGC
>CAIPGD010000332.1 GCA_903864485.1 uncultured bacterium
CGCGGCCCCAAGCCGTAGCACCTCATTGAAGCCCAACGCATTGGGCAACTGAAACGCTGGGACCATCTTCTTGACATGGCGCACCACCAAATTTACCAGCGCGCCTTTGACCAACCCCAGTCGATCCCCCATCGTCGTCATGACGACATGCCGAACCCGCGTCCGCACGATCACCTGTTCGAGCGTGCTGGCAAAGTTCTCAAGCACGACAATGGCTTCAGCGCCGCTGTCGTTCAACTGATGTTCGAGTTCGCGCGGCGTGTAGAGCGGGTTGACATTGACCACGGTACAGCCCGCACGCAGTGCCCCCGCCATCGCAATCGGAAACTGCAATACATTGGGCATCATCAGAGCGACCCTCTGGCCCTTGCCCAAACCCTGCGACTGCAACCAGCCCGCAAACGCCAACGAAGTCTGATCGAGCTCCTCGAAGGTCATGATTCGATCCATGCACCGATAGGCCGGTCGCTTGGCGTATCGAGCAAATGCCTCATCCAGCATCGCCACCACCGACGTGTACTGATCAGGGTCGATGTCTGCCGGCACTCCCGCCGGGTAATGCTTCAACCAGAAGCGTTCCATGATTTCTCCTCAAAACCTTCGGGCGATCATAGCGCGCGGAGGTCACAGATCGATGAAGGATCGAAAAGGGGTTTTCCCGGGTTGAGCCCAGAGTCAGGTGCCCTATTCGCCACAGTCGTTACAGGCGCCACGGGTGCCAAATTCGCCAAAGTGGCTCGCCGGGTCGCCCGGGCTTCTTTCGCAAGACCCTTCACACGCTCAAAGAACGGGACCAACGGTTTCGCCCCAGTCGGGTCGCTCTCTCGCACGATCGCTAAAAATCCGGGAACCAACTCATCATAAGTGCCGATCGCGGCTAACTGAGCGTTGTTCGGTGGCTTCGCAAAAAAACGGTCATAGCCCGAATAACCGCTCCAAGACCCATCACGCATGGCTTGATAAGCACTCTGCAATTGGCATTGCAGCACGCGCTTGCCCTCGCGCTTCTGCACCTCGGACTGCTCGCTCCGATAGAGCGCGTCGAAGCTCGAGCGCGCCGCGCGCAACAAGGTCAAAAAATCGCGCCGGCGGCCCGCATAAATGGCATAACGCTCGCGGGTCGCTAAATCGCGGGTCGCCAGCCATCGCTCCACGCCGGCCACTTCAACCGCGGTTGCAAACGATTCGTTGAACATTGAATCATCATCGACGTAAACCACCTGATGCGCGAGTTCGTGAAACACCAATCGGGCGAGTTCCCCGTCCGGAAAACCAATGAAGGTATTGAGTACCGGATCGGGCGTGAAACCCAGCGTCGAATACGCCGGGACACCGCCCACATGGACCTCACGCCCCTCCGCAGCCAACCGGTCCGCAAACTGGCGTGCCTGCGCCTGATCGTAATAGCCGCGGTAACTGATACAACCCACCACCGGGAAACACCAGGTATCCAGCTGCAACGACAATTCCGGTGCCGCGAACACATTCCAAACTGCAAAAGGACGCTTTAAATCGGCATAACTGCGGTAACTCCGGTTATCCGGCAAACCGAGTTCCTTTGAAGCGAAGCTGCGAATGTCCTGCACCAAGAGCAAGCGATCGCGCAGTGCCGGGGTAGTGGCGGGGTCGTCCAGCCACTCCTGCAGGGGCCTCGCCTCAGCCAAAACATGCAAATGGCCGCGCAGGGCCTGCCAACCGTAACCGACCGGTTCTGAGAGGCGGGTGGGAGCACACGCGCTCAGCATGGTCAGAATCACCAAAGAAAAGAAGCTGCGCACGTCACTTAGGCCACAAAATCAGCCGAACAATTCGCTATGCGAGCCGAGTCGAACCAAAATCAATAAACGTCAATCGTCCGCACGTAGATCGGCCATAAGCTCATCCACGGTGGCAAATTGATTGACCTCTCCTGCCTTGACCTCAGCCAGTGCCTGAAGACTGGTGGCACTAGGCGCTTTGACCTCGAAGGGCAAACGGCGTTCGTCCGCGATGCGCAACATCAGAAGACGGATGGCATCAGAAATGGACAGCCCCATGGCTTCTAAAGCATCTGCCGCCCGCTCCTTGGTGGCAGTATCGATTCGGGCACGAACGTAAGTGTCAGCGGTGGCCATCGGGGGCTGCTAAAGAATAGAACCTCAAATTGTAGTCACAAATGAACCACGAAGCAAGATCGTAAGGCGCACGTCCCCTAGGCCAGTGCTTCGACTTCAACCCGACAGTCGTAAAACGTCGCGCCGGCCCCGCCTTCCGTAAGCCGCTGGCTCGTCACAGCATTCACATTGCGCCCTGGTCCGCCCTGAATACCCGGCGCATCTCGATGCCACCAAATCGAGGGCGCGACTGCCACACCGCGGCGAGCCCGTTCCGTCACCCGTAATCGCGCGGCAAACGCGCCACGATCATTAAAGATCTTCACGAGGGCCCCGTCCGCCAACCCACGTTGGGTCGCGTCGGCAGGGTGCAGCAGACACTCAGGCTCGCCTTCGCGTGCAGGGATTGAGGTTACGTTCACAAAGGTCGTGTTCAGAAAATTCCGCGCTGGTGGAGAAATCAACTGAAGCGGATAAAGCGCCGAGCGCTGGGGGTCGACTTCAGCGGACTCCCAGGGGGGCTGCCAGTCTGGAACCGGATCACGGCCCTGCGCACTCAGGGCTGGATCGACCAGCTGAACACGTCCGGACGCGGTCGGAAATCCCCCGTTTGCCAGGGGGTTGACCGTAGGATCCATCGTCAACGGAGCCCACCCGCGCTCTAGCAAACCTTCCCAAGTCACACCCGCAAGGCGCGGATGCGACCAGTCCAGCGCACTTCGCGCCACCGCCTCGTCATCCTCAAACAGCGCCGGTTCGGTCAAACCCATCGTTCGGGCAAGGCGCCGAAAAATCTCACTGTTCGGCAGGGCATCTCCAATCGGCGCAATTGCAGGGTGGTTGACCACCAGCGAAGTGTGTCCATAACTCTTGTGCAGATCAAAATGCTCCATCTGCGTGGTCGCCGGCAAGACCCAATCGGCCCAGTCTGCGGTGTCTGTCTGAAAGTGCTCAAGCACCACCGTGAACAAATCTTCGCGGCCAAACCCTCGAATGACCGATTCGGAGTCGGGCGCCACCGCCACCGGGTTGGCATTCCAGACGACGATGGCTTCGATTGGGATTGCAGCCGAGCCATCTGAGGTCGAGCCATCTGAGGTTGAACCCACTGAGGTCGAACCGAAGGTATTTTCCAAAGGAATTGCCAGCGCCTCGCCAATCGCAGACATGTTCACCGAGCGGGGCAGACGGTCGGGCCAACCCGGCATCAGATCCGGGCGCTGCCAGCCAGTCACATCCACTGGGAACCAACCGGAGGAAGACAACAACATGCCACCGGCCGCATCGCGCCAGGCTCCCGTGAGCGCCGCCAATGCGGCGATTGCCCGAACCGCGTCGGCACCCCCGCGAGCCCGCTGCACCCCGTAATTCACTCGAATCGCGGCGGGTCGAACGGACCCCCACTGGCGCGCCAGCCAGACAATGTCCGCCTCCTCAATTCCGCAGACCTCCGCGGCGCGAGCCGCGGGCCACTGCTTTGCCCGCTCGGCAAGCGCCTCGAACCCCTCCGTGTGCTGTTCGATCCAATCGTGATCCAGGAGATCATCCGAGATCAGCACGTTGATCATTGCCAGCGCCAACGCAGCGTCGGTGCCCGGGCGCAGCGCCAGCCAACGGTCACATTTTTGAGCAGAATCCGATTCGAACGGATCAATTGCGACCACCACCGCGCCCTTGCGTTTCGCGGTCTGAATCCGCCGCCACAAATGAACGCTCGAGGTCACCGGATTGGTGCCCCAGAGCAGAATCAGTTTCGAATTTTCAAACTGCTCAACCGCCATGCCAACCGACTTGCCATGCACCGATGCCAGGCCATTACTGCCGGCAGCCGAGCAAATAGTTGCATCAAGTCGTGATGCGCCGAGCGCATAAAAAAAGCGCTGAGCCAGTCCGTCGCCCTGCACGAAACCCATAGTCCCGGCATAGCTATAGGGCACGATACGCTGCGGATCGCGTGCCGCAATTTGGGTAAGGCGCGCCGCGATCTCGGCGACTGCCACGGCCCAAGAAACCGGCTCGAACTGCCCCGAGCCCTTTGGCCCAATCCGGCGTAGAGGCTGAGTCAGACGATCCGGATGGTGGGTTCGTTCCGCATAACGGGCCACTTTCGTGCACAAAACACCGTCCGTCGCGGGATGGTCGGGATCCCCTTCCACCCGAATGACGCGGTTTCCACTGACCGTCACCCGCAGCGCGCAGGTGTCCGGGCAATCATGTGGGCAAGCCGCGCGAACCGTGCGTTCCTTTTCTTTGATGGTCATATGAGAGTGCCCGATCGAGAGTGAGTGCTACGGCAGCGAGTGCCATCCCAGCGAGTGCTATATTGAACCGCTCAAGCTGAAACGCAAAAGCACCGGTGAGGTATCCCCCGTGAATCTGATTGAACCCGCGCTGCAGTGGCAGCCAGAATTCCAGGCGATTCGTCGCGATCTACACGCCCACCCTGAGCTCAAGTTTCAGGAGGTTCGTACCGCCGACGTAGTCGCCTCCAAATTACGCGAATGGGGCTTCGCGGTCGACTGTGGTTTGGCCGGCACAGGAGTCGTCGCCAGCCTCAAGGTCGGCGATTCGACCCGCGCGGTCGGCTTGCGAGCCGACATGGACGCCCTGCCGCTCCAGGAAATCAATACGTTCGGGCACCGCTCGGTCTACGACGGCCGCATGCACGCTTGTGGCCACGATGGCCACACGGCCATGCTGCTGGCGGCCGCCAAAGTGCTCATGCAACGCAAGCAATTTGACGGCACCGTTCATTTGATTTTTCAGCCAGCCGAAGAGGGCGGTGGGGGCGCTCGGCGCATGATTCAGGAAGGGCTCTTCAAGCGGTTCCCGTGCGACGCCGTCTTTGGCCTGCATAACTGGCCAGGCACCGCCGCGGGCACTTTTGGCGTGACCCCTGGGCCCATGATGGCTTCGTCCAATGAGTTCGAGATCCATGTTCGAGGCAAAGGCGCGCACGCGGCGCTTCCCCATTTGGGCGTTGATCCGGTCATGATCGCGGTCGCAATCGCGCAAAACCTTCAAACGATCGTGAGCCGCAACCGCAAACCGATCGATGCCGCCGTCTTGTCCATCACCAAGATCAACGCGGGTAGCGCACTCAACATCATCCCCGACGACGCCCGCATGGCTGGCACGGTCCGCACTTTTTCGGTCGAGGTCCTCGATTTGATTGAAGCGCGGATGCGCGAGATTATTGAACACACCGCCAAAGCACTCGGCGGCAGCGCGAGTTTGTCGTTCCAACGCAATTACCCGCCAACCATCAACGATCCCAAGATGGCAGCTTTTTGCGCCGACGTGATGACCGAAATCGTTGGTGCGGACAACGTCAACCGCGCCATCGAACCCACGATGGGCGCCGAAGATTTCTCCTACATGCTGCTAGAGAAGCCCGGTTCTTATGCGTTCATCGGCAACGGCGAAGGCGGGCATCGCGAAATGGGCCATGGTGCGGGCCCCTGTACATTGCACAACCCCAGTTATGACTTTAATGACGACATCATCCCCATCGGAGCCACCTACTGGGTCCGACTCGCGGAGCGCTTTCTTGCAGCCTGAGCCAATCGTCCTGCGCAAAACCCTTCAGCCGAGTCGAACGTCGACGGGGGACTGGACCGTCGAGCAGGTTCAGGCCATGCTCGACAAGCCGTTTCTGGATCTCATCCATGAGGCCCAGACCGTTCATCGCCAACATTGGCCCGACGGCGATATCGAACTTGCGACTCTGCTTTCCATTAAAACCGGTGGCTGTCCGGAGAACTGCGGCTATTGCCCTCAATCCGCCCAGTTCGACACCGGCGTCAAAGCCGAAAAGCTTCTCGCGGTCGACGAAGTTCTGCGCGCCGCCCAAGCTGCAAAGAATGCTGGAGCGAGTCGCTTTTGTATGGGTGCGGCATGGCGGTCTCCCAAAGACCGCGACATTGCCCAGGTCTCGACCCTGGTTGCAGCCGTTAAAGGGCTCGGCCTCGAAACGTGTGCAACGCTTGGGATGCTCGAGCCGCATCAAGCAATCGAATTACAACAAGCGGGTCTGGATTATTACAACCACAACCTCGACACCTCGCCGGACTACTACCCCGCGATCGTTGACACCCGCACCTATCAAGACCGACTCGACACGCTGACCCATGTCCGCGCGGCCGGTATCCAGGTCTGCTGTGGCGGAATTATTGGAATGGGCGAAACCGTCGCCCATCGGGCCGGGTTGCTCGCAGAACTCGCTAATCTGTCGCCCTACCCCGAATCAGTCCCCATCAACAGCCTCGTTCGGGTGCCAGGAACGCCGCTCGGCGATTCCGACCCGATTGACCCGATTGATTTCGTTCGAGTGATCGCCGTGGCCCGCATCCTGATGCCCAAAGCGCGAGTCC
>CAIPGD010000333.1 GCA_903864485.1 uncultured bacterium
CTCGTCCTGGATGTAGGCGGTTTGCAGATTCAGCCTGAGGCCGCGCGAGGACTCGAAGCGAAAATCGACGCAATTGCTGGCGTTGTGACTTGCGGGTTGTTTGCAGCCAGGCCCGCCGATGTCGTTCTCATCGCTCGCGCAGAGGGTATTGAGCGGCAACTGCGGGGTTGATTAAAAACTCAACCGCAGCACGGTCGCGTCATCATGGCGCGTACCGCGCGGCGCGGTTTTGCCGTCGTGGTCCTTGTCTTCAGCGGCACGCACGCGCTGTAGCAAGGACCCGAGATCGCCTGTGGCAAAGGCCCGAAATCCCTCGTGCTCCTCTTCCAGTCCAAAGACTGCATGGCCGCGGGCGGCGCCGTCCGAGCAGAGGACGATTCGGTCGCCCGGGTTCAAGGGCACGCTGGTGCTAACCGCATTGCCAGGCGCGAAAGGTTCGGGCGCCAGAACCCAATACGTGTCGGGACGGTTTCGGTTCTGACGTTCGGTCGTAACCGCGGCAGCTAAAGCGTTGCGAAAGCGGTCCGAATCGTAGCCCACGCCGTCGCGCAGTGCGGCCATGACCTCTTCATATAATCCAGAACAATACTGCGTGTGACGATCATCGCGCACCGTGCGAACCTCACCATCGCCTCCAACAATTGCGAGGTCTGAATCGCCGACGACGCGAACATCGAGTTCAGTCGCAGGCCCGTTCGAATCAAGCACCCGGACCAGTACGAGGGTGCTACTCGGCCACCAGGGCGAATGATTTCGCATGGATAGCGGAGCAAGGCGCGCAAATTGTTCTGAAGCCGTTTGGGTGGCCTGGCTAATTAGTTGATCGAGTGGCCTTGCGGGGTCCTCAGCCAACTGGGTGAAAAACGAGGCCTGGATGGTCTCCGCAAACCAACCCGAATCGCAAACCCCCTCGGGAGCGATCACGCCAGTTGCCCCATCCATCAGCCACCAGGTCCGATCGAGTCCACCCGCCACATCCTCGCAACGCGCTCGCCCCGGTTTGGGCAAGCGCATCAGCTCGGAGTGGATGGCGATCGCCGGAGCGGGGGTGCTCACAGGGTGCCCAACAAAACGGGCCTTAAGGGCTCGGAGGAACGTAACCCATGGGCTTATCGCCGCCATCGCCAAAAAACCAGGCCTCCATCTGCGTCGCCAGGTATTTGCGGGCCCGCGCATCGGCAAGGCTCAGGCGGTTTTCATTGACCAGCATCGTCTGATGCTTGAGCCAGGCTGCCCAGGCCTCGCGTGAAACCTGATCATAAATTTTCTTTCCGAGCTCACCCGGGTAAGGTGGGAAGTCGAGGCCCTCGGCCTCTTGATTGAGCTTGATACAGTGGATCGTTCGTGCCATGACTTGGGTCCTTGATTGGGTTCCGTGAGGGGTCCGTGAGGGGCTGAAAGGCGGCTAGAGGGTCTTGATAAAAATCTGGCTCATCCGTTGCCAGTTATAGAGTTTCTTGCGTTCGCCCGGCAGCGCATCCACATCGGCCTGTACAAAGCCGCGCTTCAAAAACCAGTGTTGCGCCCGAGTCGTCAGGACGAATAGGTGATCCAATCCGGCCGCCCGGGCACGTTGCTCGATCCGCTTGAGCAGCCGCTCACCATCACCCTGGTTTTGCACGTTCTTAGCGACGGCCAGGCAGGCCATTTCGCCAATTCGTTCGTTGGCGAATGGGTAGAGTGCGGCGCAACCGAAGATGACC
>CAIPGD010000334.1 GCA_903864485.1 uncultured bacterium
ACCATGCGGGCAATACGCGCAAGCTGCTCAAGACGTCGTTTCATTTGCAAGAACGCGAGATGATTTTCGCGACGGGAAAGGAAATGCGCCACGCGTTTATGCGCCACGCCTATGACCCCGCGGATGTCTGTGATCTGGTTTATGCCAATTTTCAGGAACGTGTCGCGTTCCATGACGGTGCCTTTGAGTTGCGGCCCGGCATTACCGTTCATTGGGTAGGCGGGCATACGCGTGGTCTTCAGATCGTGCGTGTTCACACCAAACGCGGCTGGATTGTTCTTGCGTCTGACGCCTCGCACTACCTGGAGAACCTGCGCAAACGGTCGCCTTACCCGATTGTGGCCGATACCGGAGAGATGCTGAGCGCGTACGAGCTCGTCGAAGAATTGGCGGAGTCCCCGGACCACATCATCGCCGGACATGACCCGGTGACCCGATCGCTCTACCGGGCGGCTGGGCCCGAAGGCTTGGAGATTGTGTCGCTGACCGAGCCGGTCTTGTAACCCCGTCTTGTAAGCCGGTTTTTCAGGCCGGTCTTCTCATTTGGTGGTATCGTCAGGCCTCATCGCTAGGGGTCCCGAAGCGTCGAGCCGCCGGTCACTGACTTGCAGCTTGAACCCATTCGAACGAATGGGCGGGTGAGAAAAACCCTTTGAACCTGATCGAGTTAAGACTTGCGCAGGGAAGCGTCGAACGACCTTCAAAGGGCTCCTGCCTCCGACGGTCTCATTCGCCGCTTTCTGCGCAGAATGAGGACCGAATGAAGCGTTTAAATTTCCCAGCACCAAACTTCGTACACAGCACCCGGTGCTACTGCGCGACCACGTTGGCGCTGATCGGCTTGGTTGCGACCCCGTTCGTGGCGCGCGCCCAGACCAGTCAGCTACCGGGTGTTCTGGTTCAGGGCAAAGTGGACGCTGCCTTGCCGACCCGTCCGGTCAGCGCATTGTCCAGCCTGCTCGGCGACGACTGGCTGACCCAGCCGGTCTCATCAACCGTGCTTGGTGAACGACTGATTCGCGAGTCGGGAAGCCAGCGGCTTGCGGATGTCTTGCGGTTTGACGCATCGGTCGACGCAAATTACAGCCCGCTGGGCTACACCGAAAACTTTCAGGTCCGCGGGTTTCCGGTTGATCCGATTTTTGGATATCGAGTCAATGGCGTACCCGTGGTCGGCGAGTCGCCGCTTGCCCTCGATAACAAGCGCGGGGTTGAAGTGGTGCGTGGACCCGCCGGGGCGTGGGCTGGGATCGGGACGAGCGCGGGGCTAATCAACCTGTTGACTAAGCGCCCGGACGACGTTCGCGAGGCCGGTTTGCGTGTCTCAAGCCGCAATAGTCTGGGATCGACCCTGGACTGGGGCGAGCGATCCGCTTCGGGGGGGTGGCGCTTGAACGCCTCGGTCGACAGGCTGCGCCCGGACGCTCGCGGTGCCAATGGGGAGAGCCAACTCCTCGCGCTCGCGATTGATCGGGTATTGGCGCCAAATAGCTTGCTCGAGGTGGATATCGAGGTTCAGCGTCGCGAGCAGATCACACAACCAGGCAGCCAGTTGCTGGGTGGTAAGGTGTTGCCGCCCATCACGCCGACGACCGTTCTGGGCCTCTCCTCATGGTCGCGCCCGACGACATTTGCGTCGACCTTCGCGATGGCTCGGCTTGATCAAAGGTTCGACAGTGGCTGGAAGCTGACGTCTACTGCTTCGATCCATCGTGTTGAGACGGATGACCGTAGCAGTTTTCCGTATGGATGCTCGGCCGCTTTCGGGACTGCGGCGGGGGCTTACTTTTGTCCAGACGGTGGGTTCACGCTTTACGATTTTCGGAGTCTGAGCGAGAGTCGCCAGACCGCGTTCGCGGAAATGCGCGGTGCGCGCGAGGTCCAATGGCTTGGTCTGCGTCATGCCGTTGGTCTCGGGGTGTCCTTAACTCAGCGTCAGACCCGGATGCCCGACTATGTTTTTGATGCAACTGATCAGGGTTTTGTGGATACCGGTAATGCGATATCTCGGACCTGGTTTGGTGGCCCGAGTAACGCCACCGGCACTCCCGTGTTCGATTCGCGGATCCGCCAAACCAGTGCTGTCGTTTCTAATCGTGTGGATTTAAGTCAGGACTGGTCGCTGGCTGGACAGGCTCGCTGGGTTCAGCACGAGGATGTTTCAGAAGCGTCCTTCCCGTTTTATAACCCCGTCCCGCGGGCGAGCAGCACGCTCTATCGGGTACTTCCGTCGATTGCCCTGCAGCGGCGCATTACTTCGCAAGCGGTTACTTATTTGAGCTACCGAGAAGACCTGGCCGCAGGGCAGCGAGCACCACTCGGCGCAGCCAATAACGGCGAGGTGCTCCCCGCGCGCCGGATGCAATCAGTTGAAACCGGTGCCCGACTGATCCTCGATTCACAGAGCTCCGCTTCGATTGCCGCGTTCCGTGGTCGTCGACCTTATGATTTTCGCGACGATCATGGCCTCGATCAGGCGCCAGGCAGTTTCGTGCAGCGCGGGACGGAGTCCAGAACGGGCCTTGAATTGGGTGCGACCCGTGTGTTGACACCTCGACTGGAAGGACAGGTTTCAGCGACGCTCATGCATTCCTCAACCGATGGAACTGGCAACCCACTCTTCGAGCGTAGAGAGGCGGTAAATACGCCAAAGTTTAGAAGTAGTGCGTTCTTGATGTATCGGGTGCCCGGCGTTGATGGTTTGCGGCTCAATGGGGCCTGGTTGTACACGGGCCGCCGGCCG
>CAIPGD010000335.1 GCA_903864485.1 uncultured bacterium
AATCGGTGAACCAATCGCAACCGCCGCCACCGCCCCCCGCACCCATGCGCTCGGATGGCTACTTGCCGCCGTCGCCATCGGCGCCATCGGTATCGAACGTGTCGGCTTTGTGCCTGCGATGACCGTCGCATTCGTCCTCGCAGCCCAGGCGTTTCCGCGCCAGTCAACCACCGGCAGCGTCGCCACCAAGAGCGACGCCACCGACACTAACGGCCGCAGTGGACGCCCCCTTCTGGCCGATTTTGCAGTGGCAATTACCTTCGCGCTGACGACCTGGTTTTTATTCACCGTTGGCCTCGGCCTTCGTTTGCCCGCCGGATGGCTCAGCGCACTCCCCGGCGCCTGATCAAACCCAACCCACCAGGCATCAAATCGAATGGACAGTTCGGTCACACTGACCGCCCTCCACGCACTCGCCAACGGTCTTTTGGTTGCGATTGCACCTGACAATCTGCTCTACGCTTTTCTGGGTTGCCTGCTGGGCACCGCGGTCGGTGTGCTGCCCGGTGTGGGTCCTGCGGTGACACTCGCGTTGCTGCTGCCACTGACCGCCAAACTTGAACCGACCGGAGCGATGATCATGTTCGCCGGGGTCTACTACGGCGCCATGTACGGGGGCTCCACCACGGCAATCCTGCTCAACACACCCGGAGAATCCGGTTCGATCGTGACCTCACTCGAAGGCAACCGAATGGCCCGGGCTGGTCGGGCCGGCCCCGCACTCGCAACCGCAGCCATTGGCTCGTTTGTGGCGGGTTTGCTGGCAACCGCCATCGTGGCACTGCTCGCCCCGTGGGTCGTCGAAATCGCATTGTTGTTCGGACCCGCTGAATACTTTGCGCTCCTGGCACTTGCGTTCGTGACCGTGACCGTCACTCTGGGCAAGGACCGACTGAAGGGGGCTGGCGCCCTCATCGCAGGGATCGCGACCGGACTGGTCGGGATCGACGGACAAACGGGTCAACCCAGACTGGCGATGGGTATCCCAGAACTTTTTGACGGCATCGAAGTCACGTTGATAGCGATGGGATTATTCGCAATCGGCGAAACGCTCTATGCCGCCGTCCATGAAGACGAAGAAGAGTCCATTTTGCAAACCGGCCGGGTGCGCATGACCGCGGAGGACTGGCGACGGTCATGGCCGGCCTGGCTGCGCGGAACTGCGATCGGATTTCCCTTCGGATGTATTCCGGCCGGTGGGGTCGAAATCCCGACTTTCCTCAGCTATGCGGTCGAAAAGCGCCTCTCCAAAAATCCGGAAGCCTTCGGCCACGGAGCCATCGAGGGGGTCGCCGGACCCGAGGCGGCAAACAATGCGGGCGTCACCGCAGCTCTGGTCCCGATGCTAGCGCTTGGATTACCCGTATCCGCCACCGCCGCCATGATGCTCGCAGGGTTTCAGCAATATGGTCTGCAACCGGGGCCATTACTTTTCGTCACCCAACCCGAACTGGTTTGGGGCCTGATTGCCAGCCTTCTGGTGGGCAATATTGTCTTATTGGCGCTTAACCTGCCGCTGGTGGGTTTGTGGGTCAGACTGCTGGCGATTCCAAAACGCTGGCTCTACGCCGGTATTGTCGTTTTCGCCATGCTCGGCACCTACGGCATGCGCCAATCCGCCTTCGATCTATGGTTACTGCTGGGCGCCGGACTGATCGGCTACGGCATGCGTCGATCAGGATGGCCTCTCGCACCCGCCGTGATCGGGCTCATCCTCGGCCCCTTGGCCGAAGGACAACTGCGCCGAGCTCTGGCAATCAGTCAGGGTCAATGGAGTGGGCTGACCGCCTCGACCATCAGCGCGAGCCTGCTTGGACTCGCCCTCCTGATCGCCCTCTGGCCGATCCTAAGCGAGTGGTTTCGGCCGAGGCAGACCGCGCTGTAAATCGCGGTACAAATCCAGCGGGTCTTCCAGGCCGACGGCAACCCGCATCAACCCTTGACCAATGCCCGCGGCAGCGCGCGCGGCCGGCGTGATCCGCCCATGTGTCGTCGTCGCTGGGTGCGTAATCGTGCTCCGCGTATCGCCCAGATTGGCCGTGATCGAAACCAGCTCACAGGCGTCAATCAACCGCCAGGCGTGCTCTCGTAATCGCGCCTCCCGTCGATTCAAAAACACGCCCGCCTGACCACCAGCGGGGGTGTCCGTCGGCGCATCACCTGCCGAACCCTGCATGTCGGGATCGACGCGCAGGGAAAACGAAAGCACAGCGCCGCCGGCAGACTGTTGTCGGGCGGCCAACTCAAACTGGGGGTGACTTTCGCAACCGGGGTAATAAACCCGCTCGACTTGGGGATGGGCCTCAAGCAAGCGAGCGAGAGCAAGCGCATTGGCTGACTGCTGGAGTACCCGTAACGAAACGGTCTCCATCCCGCGCAGCAGGACCCAAGCGTTGAACGGCGATAGCACGGCGCCGGTAGTGCGCATCATCGGTCGCAAGCGACCGTCGATGAAATTCTTCGAACCGACGACCGCTCCGCCCAGGACACGGCCTTGACCATCCAGATATTTAGTCGCTGAATGAATCACGATGTCCGCGCCCTGTTCGAGCGGACGCTGCAGAGCGGGGGTACAGATACAGTTATCAACGACCAACGGGACCCCTGCGTCGCGAGCCACCTTCGACAAGGCGGCAAGATCAGCCACTTCCATTAAGGGGTTCGAAGGCGTCTCAAGGAACAGCATCTTGGTGTTCGGTCGAATCGCCGCTGCCCAAGCTGCTGGATCGGTCAGAGGCACCCACGTCGTCTCGATCCCAAAGCGGGGCAAAATCGAGGTGAAAAGTTGCACGGT
>CAIPGD010000336.1 GCA_903864485.1 uncultured bacterium
ACCATCGACGAACGCCTGGCCGTGTTCTATCAGCTGCCAGACGTACCAGGGCGCTGCGATACCGAGCAGAATCGCCCAGGCTAGCGGGTCCGCCAGCAAGTCCCGCAGCGCAATCCAGCGCCTCTGAATCAGGACATGCAGCAATACAGCGGCGCCAGGTACCAGGAGGGCGATCGGGCCCTTGGCGAGGAGGCCCAAACCGACGCAGGCGGCTGCTATACGCAAGGCGCGTCGGCCCCCATCCTGCACAAAGAGATATGCGTGAAGGGTCGCGCCCGCCAGCAAGGCATTGAGCAATGCATCGGCCGTCGAGACGCGGCTGATCACCATCGGACCGAGTGCGCAGGCGAGGGTCAGAACCGCCAAAGCGCCACGGCGCTGGTCGGAGACTCGCACAACAAACGCCCCGACCAACCACGCCCAAACCACACCAGACAAGGCCGAGGGCAAGCGAACCGCAAACGGTGTTGTGCCAAACGCTTGTACCGATAAGGCCTGCAGCCAGTAGATCAGAATCGGCTTGTCCCATCGGGGTTGGCCCAGGAGCGTGGTCGAGAACCAGTCACCCGAAACGATCAGTTCGCTGGTGGCCTGGGCAAATGCGCCTTCATCGACGTCCGTGAGCGGCGCGTTACCGAGGCCAACCAGAAAAGTGGCCAGGGGTGACAACCAGGCCAGAACCAGGGCGAGACTTGCAAGGTTCAAGTCAAACCCTGCTCAACGAGCTCGGCCGCTCGGATCAAGGCCCGGGCTTTGGTTTCGGTCTCCTGCCACTCGGATTCGGGGATCGAGTCGTAGACCACACCTGCGCCCGCCTGAGCGTGCAGAACGCCCTCTTTAATGATTCCAGTACGAATCGCGATCGCAAGATCCATTTCGCCGCTGTAGCTCAGGTAGCCGCAAGCGCCGCCGTAAACCCCCCGGCCTACGGGCTCGAGCTCATCGATGATTTCCATCGCCCGGACCTTCGGCGCACCACTTAGCGTTCCAGCGGGGAATGCAGCGCGTAACACGTCGATGTTATCGAGGCCCGGTTTGAGGACGCCTTCGACGTTAGATACCATGTGCATGACGTGCGAGTACTTCTCGATCGCCATGGTCTCGGTAACTTTGACCGAGCCAATCCGGGCAATTCGACCCACATCGTTGCGAGCGAGATCGATCAGCATCAGGTGCTCGGCCCGCTCCTTTTGATCTGCAAGAAGATCCTGCGCTAACGCATCATCTTCAGCCGGCGTTACACCACGGCGCCGCGTCCCTGCAATCGGACGAACAATCACTCGGGTTTGTGAAACATCAGGGCCTTCGGTGATCTGTTCCTGTCGCACGAGGATTTCAGGAGACGCGCCCACAACATGACTGTCGCCGAAATCGTAGTAGTACATGTAGGGCGAGGGATTGATCGACCGAAGCGCCCGATAGAGCGAGAGAGGATGCTGCTCGAATGGCTTCTTGAGGCATTGTGCGAGCACGATCTGCATCGCATCGCCGGCGGCAATGTACTCCCGGGCGCGCGCTACAGCGCTCAAAAAATCGTCCCGCGCAAAGTCCCGCTGGACAGGACGCTCAGAAACCTTCGCATCGAAAGGGGCCACCGGTGTGTTGCGCAATCGATCTTGCAAGGATTTCAATCGATTCAACGCATTGGTATAAGCCTGCGGTTGATCAGGATCGGCGTAGACCATCAGATAGATGCGGCCCGCGACGTTGTCGACAATCGCCAGTTCGTCGACCTGCAGTAATAAGATCTCGGGCATCCCCATCGGATCGGCCTTACGGCCCCGAGCCAGACAGGGCTCGATATGGCGAACGATGTCGTAGCCAAAATAGCCCGCCAAGCCCCCGCAAAAACGGGGCAAACCCGGGCGCAACGCCACGCGATAGCGTGCACTCCAGCGACGCACGAATTCAAGGGGATCGCCATGATCTGTTTGCTGGACAACGCCATCGGTCACGACTTCGGTTCGCACGCCGCTGTCGGTCGCGGAATCGGCGAGGGTTCGGATCCAGGTCCGGGCTGGGAGTCCGATGAACGAGTAACGACCAAATCGCTCGCCACCGACCACCGACTCCAACAAGAAACTCC
>CAIPGD010000337.1 GCA_903864485.1 uncultured bacterium
AATTGACCGTGATCTTGCGCTGACCGCGTTCAACAAACACCACCGCAGCCGTCACCGCTCCGGCCAACAACACAATGAACAAGGCCGCCGCTGCATGGAGCGCCCCCGTGCGGACTAACTCGCCCATGCTGCCAATGGCATTGGGAAGACCGGCCGCGATACCCGCGAAAATAAGAATCGAAATCCCATTGCCCAAACCGCGCTCGGTGATCTGCTCACCCAGCCACATCAAAAACATTGTGCCGGTCACCAGCGTGACTGCCGTCGTAAACCGGAAAGCCAAACCTGGATCGATCACGAGCCCCGGCTGAGACTCGAGAGCGACCGCAATCCCGAAAGCCTGAAACGTTGCCAACCCAACCGTGAACCAGCGGGTGTACTTGGTGATCTGGCGACGCCCGGCCTCGCCTTCTTTCTTCATCGCCTCGAACTGCGGAACAATCACCGTCAGCAGCTGCATGATGATCGAGGCCGAAATGTACGGCATGATCCCCAGCGCAAACACCGTGAACCGCGACAGCGCGCCGCCCGAAAACATGTTGAACATGCCCAGGATTCCGCCCGACTGTTCCTTGAACAGCTGCGCGAGCTGATCCGGATCAATCCCTGGAACGGGGATATGAGCACCCACCCGATACACAACCAGGGCGAGCAGGAGAAAGATCAAGCGATTTTTTAAGTCGCCGAACTTTCCCGCCTTCGCCTGGCCAGCAGAGGGTTGCGCCGAAGTCACCAAGACCCGCGGTCCTCAAGGAGGGTGCACACAACATTCATCAGGCAGATCCTGCCGAGGACGCGGTTTCGGTCGCTGCGACCGACGCCTCCACGGCCCCCTCAGCAGCGCCCTCAACGGGTGCCTCAAGGACGACACCGCCGACGGCCTCGATTGCGGCTCGCGCACCCTTGGTTGCGCCAATTCCGCGTAAAGTCACCCGCCGGGTGATCGATCCAGAGAGAATCACCTTGGCACCGCGCGCCAGACCATGAACGAGGCCGGCTGCTTTCAGGGTCAACAGGTCCACTTCGACCGCATCGAGACGCTCGAGGTCAGATAGCCGAATCTCGACCGTAAGATACGCCGTCAGGGACTTGAAACCACGCTTGGGCAGGCGGCGCTGGAGCGGCATTTGGCCGCCTTCAAAGCCCACCTTGTGAAAACCGCCAGCACGGGACTTTTGACCCTTGTGGCCACGACCCGCAGTCTTACCAAGGCCGGAGCCAATCCCGCGGCCGACCCGACGTTTCGGATGCTTTGAGCCCTCGGCTGGCGAGAGTGTATTGAGTTTCATCATGATGTCAGTCCACCTTGACCAGATAGGCCACCTTGCGAACCATGCCACGCACCGCTGGCGTGTCCTCGAGTTCACGGGTCTGGTTGATCTTCTTCAGGCCCAGACCAAGCACCGTCGCTTTGTGTGTGCCACGGGTACCGGCAGGACTCTTGACGAGGGTCACGCGAAGCGTTTTCTTGTCCATTGCTTACTCTCCACCCCGCCTTTCAGCTGAGGATTTCCTCGATCGATTTGCCGCGCTTAGCTGCGATTTCGGCGGGTGTCGTCATCCGGGTCAGCGCATCGAGCGTGGCCCGCACGAGGTTGTAGGGGTTGGTTGAGCCGTGGCACTTCGCCACGACGTTCTGAACGCCCAACACATCAAACACGGCGCGCATTGGTCCACCAGCAATGACACCAGTACCCTGCGCGGCGGGCGCGAGATAAACCCGCGAAGCACCATGACGCCCGGTGACCGCGTGGTGAATCGTGCCACTGCGCAGTGGCACCTTGACCATCTTGCGGCGGGCCTCATCCATGGCCTTTTGCACGGCAACCGGAACCTCGCGGGACTTGCCCTTACCCATGCCGACTCGACCATCACCATCACCGACCACGGTGAGGGCTGCGAAACCGAGGATTCGGCCACCCTTGACGACCTTGGTCACCCGGTTCACCGCAATCATCTTCTCGCGCAGCCCGTCGTCGCGCTCTTCGTTCTGCATACGGGGCGTGATTTTTGCCATCGTCGTTTCCTTGTTTGATTCAGAGGGTCAGAAAATTCTGAACCGAATCAGAACTTGAGACCGGCTTCACGAGCCGCTTCGGCCAGCGCTTTGACGCGTCCGTGATAACGAAATCCGCCGCGATCGAAAGCGACTTCGGCAATCCCGGCAGCCAGTGCCTTACGTGCCACCCGCTCACCAATCAGCTTCGCCGCTTCAATGTTGCTACCGTTCTTACCGGCCAATTGCTCGCGAACCTCTTTCTCGACGGTCGAAGCCGTCACCAAAACCCGCACACCGGCCTCGTCAAAAACCGACGCATAGATATGCGAATTGGTACGATGCACTGCCAGACGCCCAACGCACAGTTCCCGGATTTTCAGTCGGGTCTGGCGGGAGCGACGCAGTCGCTGCTCATTTTTGTCAAACATAGTCAGACCCGCCGGTTATTTCTTCTTGGTTTCTTTGATCACAACAACCTCGTTGGCGTAGCGGACGCCCTTACCCTTGTAGGGCTCGGGCGAACGGTAAGCGCGAATCTCGGCTGCCACCTGGCCGACGCGTTGACGGTCGGTCCCTTTGATCAGAATTTCGGTTTGAGTGGGCGTCGTCACGGTGATGCCTTCGGGCATGCTATGAACGACGGGGTGCGAAAAACCGAGCGAGAGGTTCAGCGAGGCGCCCTGAGCCTGCGCTCGATATCCCACCCCAACCAACGTCAGTTTCTTTTCCCAACCCTTGCTGACCCCATGGACCATGTTAGCCAAGAGCGCTCGCATGGTCCCGCTCATTGCGCGGGCCGAACGGCTCTCGCCGACGGCCTCGATCCGCAGCGAACTGCCTTCGTGATGCACAGCCACGCCGGCATCGGTGCGCTGGCGCAACGAACCCAACGGACCCTGAACCACGATCTGCTCGGCGCCGATCTCGGCTTTGACTCCAGTCGGCAAATCGACTGGCATTTTTGCAACTCGGGACATCCTGAGCTCCTTCGGGGTCAGGCGACGATGCCAATGACTTCACCGCCCACGCCCACTTTGCGGGCATGGCGGTCAGTCATCAGCCCGCGCGGGGTCGATACGATTGCCACGCCGAGGCCATTCATGACCTGGGGCAAACTCTCGCGGCCTTTGTAAACCCGCAGGCCCGGGCGGCTGACGCGCTCGATGCGCTCAATCACGGGGTGCCCTGCGTAATACTTCAGCTGGACCTCCAGCTGTGACTTCGGCCCCTCGTGACGGACCGAGAAGTCTTCAATATAGCCTTCGTCCTTGAGCAGTTGCGCAATCGCAACTTTCAATTTGGAGGAAGGCATTGCCACCGACTGCATTTCAACGCGCTGACCGTTGCGGATGCGCGTGAACATATCGGCGATCGGGTCGCTCATGCTCATAAGTTGGTCTCCGACCTAGTACTTGCCGTGGCCTGACTGGATTACCAGCTGGCCTTGACGATGCCGGGGATCTCCCCACGCATCGCGATCTCGCGCAACTTCGTGCGCCCCAGACCGAATTTACGGAACGTCCCCCGCGGGCGCCCCGTCAATGCACAACGATTGCGCAAGCGGACTGGGCTGGCGTTGCGCGGGAGCTTTTGTAAAGCCAAACGCGCATCCATCCGCACCTCGTCCGAGAGCTTCTGGTTATCGATCGTGGCTTTGAGCGCAGCGCGCTTTGCCTCAAACTTCTTTACCAGCGCCTCGCGCTTTTTCTCGCGCTCAATCAGCGATGTCTTTGCCATAAGTAGGTTCGCCTGGTGGTTCCGTTGCAGTCAGTTGACGTCAGTTGCGGAAGGGGAAACGGAAAGACGTCAGCAATGCCTTCGCTTCTTCGTCGTTGCGTGCCGTCGTGGTAATGCTGATATTCATCCCACGCACGCGGTCGACCTTGTCGTACTCGATCTCGGGGAAGATGATCTGCTCTTTAACACCGAGGTTGTAGTTACCGCGGCCATCGAAAGATTTGCCGGAAATCCCCCGGAAGTCGCGCACGCGCGGCAGAGCGATCGTGACCAGACGGTCCAGGAACTCCCACATCCGCTCGCCACGCAGCGTGACCATGCATCCGATCGGATAACCCTCGCGGATCTTAAACGCAGCAATTGCCTTGCGAGCCTTGGTCTGGACTGGCTTCTGACCAGCGATTCGGGTCAAATCAGCGACCGCAGCTTCGATCAGTTTTTTGTCGGAAATCGCCTCGCCCACCCCCATGTTGAGGGTGATCTTGGTGAAGCGTGGCACCTGCATGATGGAGGTAAAACCAAACTTTTCCATCAGTTCTGGTACCACTCGCTCGCGGTACTGTTGTTGAAAACGCGCCATGTTGCAGTCCTGCCTGTGCTAGCTCGTGCTAATTCTGAGTCTTGGTTCGGTCCGCGCCAATCAGGCCCGAACCTGCTCGCCGTTCGACTTGAACACCCGCACCTTGGTGCCGTCTTCAAGCAACCGGAACCCCACGCGATCGCCTTTGCCGGTCGCCGGGTTCAGCAGCATCAGGTTCGACTGGTCAATCGGCATCGATTTTTCGATCACACCACCCGTGACCCCTTTCATGGGGTTGGGTTTTTGATGCTTCTTGACGAGGTTGACACCCTCGACCAGCAGATGCGTTTCGTTGACACGACTGTTCACCGTGCCCCGCTTGCCCTTGTCACGGCCCGCGATGATGACGACTTCGTCACCTTTCTTGATCTTGTCCATACGTCCGCCCCCTGGATCGGCACTGTTTGGCTTAAAGCACTTCGGGCGCGAGCGACACGATCTTCATGAACCGCTCTGTCCGCAGTTCGCGCGTGACCGGCCCAAAGATGCGTGTGCCGATCGGCTCGAGCTTTGCGTTGAGAAGAACGGCAGCGTTGCCGTCAAACTTCACGAGCGAGCCGTCAGCGCGGCGCACGCCCTTGGCGGTGCGAACGACGACCGCATTGTAGATTTCGCCCTTCTTGACGCGTCCCCGCGGTTGAGCATCTTTGACGCTCACCTTGATGACATCACCAATACCGGCGTAGCGACGCTTGGAGCCGCCCAATACCTTAATACACATGACGGACCGAGCGCCGGTGTTATCGGCGACGTCAAGCGTCGACTGCATTTGAATCATGAAATTTTCTCCCAACTTGATCCGAAGGCTCTGGTGCGGCGCACCCGAGGAAATCGGTCAGTCTTGGTCCCGTAGAGCGGGGGATTCCCTTTCGATTCGAGGCGTTTGGCCGCTGGGACTAAACGCGCTGATACAAATCGAAAACGAAGCCCTGGAGTTTATGAAAGAAAAACCAGCTTGTCAAATCGATCGTCAGATTTGATTAAATCGTCTGTGCGGTTTCCACCACACGAACCACTCGCCAGGTCTTGGTACGCGAAATCGGGCGAACTTCAATGATCTCGACCACGTCGCCTTCATGAATCGAGTCACTCTCGTCATGGGCGTGGTACTTGTTTGAGCGTGTCAGATACTTGCCATACAGCGGGTGCTGAACCTGCCGCTCGACGAGCACGGTCACAGTCTGTTTCATCTTGGCGCTGACGACGCGTCCGACCAGCGAACGCTTGCTCGCCTTGATTGTCGTCGATGCTTCTTGGACGGAGTCGTTCATGCCGCAGTGGCCTTTTCATGGAGCACGGTCCGGACGCGGGCGATGTCGCGACGGACCTTGCGAAGTTGACTATTGTTGGTCAGCTGTTGCGTCGCATGCTGCATCCGCAGCGAAAAGTGCGCGCGCAATAACTCTTTGAGTTCTTTATTGAGGCCTTCGGTGTCCTTGGACCTCAGTTCGGTGGCATTCATCACGGTGATTCCTGATTGGAAACGGGTGGCAGGCGGGGAGGTAAGCGGTTGGCAGCAGCGCCGGCCTGGCGCTTACTGGCCCACCATCCGACTAACAAACACGGTTGCAATCGGCAATTTGGCAGCAGCCAACCGAAATGCCTCGCGCGCCAGCTCTTCCGCCACGCCGTCCATTTCGTAGAGCACCTTACCAGGCTGGATTTCGGCGACGTAGTACTCGGGATTGCCCTTGCCGTTACCCATCCGGACCTCGGCCGGTTTACGCGAAATTGGCTTGTCCGGAAAAATCCGGATCCAGATCCGACCACCCCGTTTGATATGCCGGGTCATCGCGCGACGCGCTGATTCGATCTGACGTGCCGTCAGACGGCCACGTCCAGTCGCCTTGAGCCCAAAGTCCCCGAAGGAAACCGCTGCGCCCCGAGTCGCTAGACCCGTGTTGCGACCTTTCTGTTCTTTACGGTATTTCCGTCTTGCTGGCTGCAGCATGACTTAGCCCTCACTCGCTCTTGACGGCGTCGGCAGCCGGAGCCGCACGACGCACGCGCTGACGGTCGGCAGGCCGACCCTCAGAACCTCCCGGAGCCCCAACTGGAGCCCCGGCACCCGGTGCGGCCGCATCCGCTCGAGGACCGCGGCCTTCGCCCCGACCATCCCCTCGCGCATCGCCGCGCCCATCCCCCCGACCATCGCCGCGTCCCGGCGGACGTGCGCCCGGTGGACGACGCCCACGACGATCGTCCCGATCAGCCGGCGCCGCTTCTTTCTCAGCGGCCGCCAGTTCGTTTCTGCCCAAGGTGTCGCCTTTGTATACCCAGCACTTCACACCGATAATTCCGTAGGTCGTGTTGGCCTCGGAAAATCCGTATTCGATGTCTGCCCGCAAAGTATGCAAGGGCACGCGACCTTCGCGGTACCACTCACACCGTGCAATCTCGGCGCCGTTCAGACGGCCCGAACTCATCAGCTTGATCCCAAGCGCGCCGAGACGCATCGCGTTCTGCATCGCCCGCTTCATTGCACGGCGAAACATGATCCGGCGCTCGAGCTGCTGCGTGATCGAGTCGGCAATCAGTTGAGCATCGGTCTCTGGCTTGCGAATCTCTTCGATGTTGACGTGCACAGGCACTTTCATCATCTTTTGCAACTCGGCCTTGAGGTTTTCGATGTCCTCGCCTTTTTTGCCAATCACGACACCGGGACGTGCCGAGAAAATCGTGATCCGGGCGTTCTTTGCAGGCCGCTCGATGACGACGCGCCCGACTGACGCGTTCTTGAGTTTCTTGCGCAGAAATTCGCGTACGCGAATATCGTCATGCAGGGTGGCAGCATAGGTGCCACGGCCGGCATACCAGCGCGAAGACCAGTTGCGGGTAACCGCAAGCCGGAATCCGGTTGGATGAATCTTTTGTCCCATGGATGACCCTGGTATTGACTCTAGTGTTGAATGGGCTGGTTTGGCTGGATTCGGTCGCGCTGGATCAGGCTCAGTCGCCGACGGTCACGTAAATGTGGCAGGTCTGCTTCTCGATCTTCGCCCCACGACCCTTGGCCCGGGCCATAAATCGCTTCATCGAAGTGGCCTTTTCGACATAAATAGTGCGCACCTTCAATTCGTCGACGTCGGCACCGTCGTTGTGCTCCGCGTTGGCAATGGCCGACTCGAGTAGCTTCTTGATGATGAACGCCGCCTTCTTGGGCGAGAACGTCAACACATTAAGGGCGTGCTCGACCGACTTACCGCGGACCAGATCGGCGACCAGTCGGCCCTTTTGGGCGGAGAGATGCGCGTCTTTGAGAATGGCTCGGGTTTCCATGAGATTTTTCCTGTACTGGCGGCTTAACGCTTGGCCTTCTTGTCCGCCACGTGCCCTTTGTAGGTTCGCGTCAGTGCGAATTCACCGAGCTTGTGGCCAACCATGTTTTCGTTAACGAAGACCGGGACATGTTGCTTGCCGTTATGCACCGCAATGGTCAGACCAATGAAGTCGGGAAGGATGGTCGAGCGACGCGACCAGGTCTTGATCGGACGCTTGTCCTTGGTGGCCAGAGCCACATCGACCTTCTTGAGCAAATGGTCGTCGACAAACGGCCCTTTTTTGACGGAACGTGCCATGTTGTTCGGCTCCCGTTATTTCTTGCGACGCGACACGATCATCGAGGTCGTGCGCTTGTTGCGACGCGTGCGATAGCCCTTGGTCGGCTGGCCCCACGGACTGACTGGCACCCGGCCTTCGCCGGTCTTTCCTTCACCACCACCGTGCGGGTGATCGATCGGATTCATCGCGACGCCACGGACGGTCGGACGAATACCACGCCAACGCACCGCACCGGCTTTACCGATTTGGCGCAGGTTGTGCTCTTCGTTACCGACTTCACCCAAGGTGGCCCGACAATCGACATGCACGCGGCGGATCTCGCCTGAGCGCAGACGAAGCTGGGCGTACAAGCCCTCACGGGCGAGCAGCTGGACCGAGGTACCGGCCGAGCGCGCCAACTGCGCCCCCTTGCCTGGCAGCATCTCGACGGCATGGATCGTCGACCCAACCGGAATGTTGCGGATCGGCAGTGTGTTGCCCGCCTTGATCGGCGCGGCCGCGCCCGAGATTAAGGTCGTGCCAACTGCCACGCCGCGCGGCGCGAGAATGTAGCGACGCTCGCCATCGGCGTAACACAGCAGGGCCAGGTGCGCGGTTCGGTTCGGATCGTACTCAAGACGCTCGACTTTGGCGGGAATCCCATCCTTGTCGTTGCGCCGAAAATCGATCAGACGGTAATGCTGCTTGTGGCCGCCCCCGCGATGACGCGTCGTGATGTGGCCGTTGTTGTTGCGACCAGCGGTGCGGTGCTGGCTTTCGAGCAACGCGGCAAACGGCGCACCCTTGTGCAGGTGCGGCGATACCACTTTGACGACTGCGCGGCGCCCGGCCGAGGTTGGTTTGACTTTAACGACAGGCATGTTATTTCACCTCCGTGAAGTCAATTTCCTGGCCTGGCGCAAGGCGCACATACGCTTTGCGCACATCGTCCCGGCGGCCGTGGAAGCGCCCGAATCGCTTGGCCCGACCTTTGATGTTGAGCATGTTCACGGCGTTGACCTCGACCTTGAACAACAGTTCAACCGCGGCCTTGACCTCGGCCCGGGTGGCGTCAGGGACGACATGAAAGGCAATTTGGCCGACTTTTTCAGCCAGCATGGTGCTTTTCTCTGAGACGATTGGCCCGAGCAGGACCCGCAGCAGACGCTCCTCACGGTGCTGCTCCGCGCTGTGCCCGGCGACACTCTGTTGTGCGGCGTTCATCCGAGCATCTCCTCGAACTGGGCCAGTGCAGCCCGGGTGACGAGCACCTTGTCAAAATGGACCAGCGACATCGGATTGGCGTGGCGGGGCTCAACCACCGCCACGTTGGGCAGGTTGCGCGCAGCCAGGTAGAGGTTCTCGTCGACCGAGTCGACAATGACCAGAACAGACTCGAGCCCCATGCCCTTGACTTTCTGCGCTAGCAACTTGGTCTTCGGCGCATCGAGCACGAAGCCATCCACCACCGCCAGGCGGTCTTCACGCGCCAGTTGCGAAAGAATTGAACAGACGCCAACCCGATACATCTTGCGGTTGACCTTCTGCGAGAAGTTTTCATCCGGCGTGTTCGGAAAAATCTTGCCGCCCCCACGCCACAGAGGCGAGGACGTCATACCGGCACGCGCGCGGCCCGTTCCCTTCTGGCGGAAGGGCTTTTTAGTCGAGTGGCGAACCTCTTCGCGGTCCTTTTGCTTGCGATTGCCGCTCCGGGCATTGGCCTGGTAGGCGATCACAATCTGGTGGACAAGCGGTTCGTTGAACTCGCGGGCAAAAATCGTATCGGACGCACCGACAGTCGCGGACGAATGACCGTGGTCATCGAGGAGCTTCAGTTCCATAGTGATCCCCGCTTAAGCCTTAGCCGGGGCTTTGACAGCCGCGGTGATCACGACATGGCCTTCGTCATGACCCGGGACGGCACCGCGCACGAGCAGCAGCCCGCGCTCGGTGTCAATCCGGGCAATCACGAGGTTTTGAACCGTCCGCGTCACAGCGCCGTAATGGCCCGGCATCTTCTTGCCTGGGAACACGCGGCCCGGATCTTGCGCTTGGCCGATCGAGCCCGGCACGTTGTGCGAGCGCGAGTTACCGTGCGAAGCACGATTGGACGAGAAATTGTGGCGTTTGATCGCGCCCGTGAAGCCCTTGCCCAGCGTCGTTCCCTGCACATCGACCTTTTGGCCGACGGCAAACGTTTCAGCAGGCAGAACCGAACCCGGCTTGAGTTCGGCCGCGACTTCGGCGCCCACGCGGAATTCGCGCAAGATTGATCCGGACTCCACACCAGCGGCGGCAAAGTGCCCAGCCATTGGCTTGGTGACACGAGACGCACGGCGTTGGCCGAATGCGACCTGAACAGCAGTGTAACCATCGGATTCGACGGTTTTCACTTGCGTGACACGGTTGTTCGACACGTCGAGCACTGTCACTGGCACGGCATCGCCGTCGTCAGTGAAAATGCGCATCATGCCTACTTTCCGTCCCAGGAGGCCTAAGCCCTGGACAGCGGCAGTCATGTTCATCTCCGTTCCCAGCTACGATTGGCCGGGTGTGGTGCATAGCCGTGCCGCAAGACACGGGTACGCGGGAAAGCCGATCAATATAACAGATTTCGCCGGAATTGCAAACGTTTAATTTGCAAACGAAAACTGCTCAACGACTGGTTAATTACTGCAATTTGATTTCGACCTCGACGCCGGAGGGCAGGTCGAGTTTCATCAGCGCGTCGACCGTCTTATCGGTCGGATCAACAATATCCATCAAGCGCTGATGCGTGCGGATCTCAAACTGATCACGCGAGGTCTTGTTGACGTGTGGGCTACGCAAAACGTCGTAACGCTGGATTCGCGTCGGCAGCGGAACGGGGCCGTGCACCACCGCGCCTGTTCGCTTGGCGGTATCAACGATTTCGGCCGCTGACTGATCGATCAGTCGGTAGTCGAAGGCCTTTAGGCGAATCCTAATTTTCTGACTTTGCATCACACATCCTCAAAGAACGATTAAAAGAACGAGCGGTCAACTGGGGGCACACAGACCCCCGGCAGTCAACCTCAGTATCAAACTCAGTATCAAACTCAGCACGAAACTCAGATTCAAGCGTGGATTTTGGCGACCACACCGGCACCGACAGTACGTCCGCCTTCGCGAATCGCAAACCGCAAACCCTGCTCCATCGCAATCGGCGCAATCAACTCCACATCCATCTTGATGTTGTCGCCCGGCATCACCATCTCAACACCCTCAGCCAACTTCACCGAACCCGTCACATCGGTCGTCCGAAAGTAAAACTGGGGCCGATAATTGTTGAAAAACGGCGTGTGACGTCCACCCTCGTCTTTGGACAAAATGTAGACCTCACACTCAAACTTCGTGTGCGGCTTGATCGAACCCGGCTTGGCCAGCACCTGACCACGCTCCACATCCTCGCGCTTGGTCCCGCGCAACAACACCCCAACGTTGTCACCCGCCTGACCCTGATCGAGCAGCTTGCGAAACATCTCCACGCCCGTGCAAATCGTCTTGACCGTGTCCTTGATCCCAACGATCTCGACCTCTTCGCCCACCTTCACAATCCCGCGCTCGATCCGACCCGTCACCACCGTGCCGCGACCCGAAATCGAAAACACGTCCTCGATCGGCAGCAAAAACGCCCCGTCAATCGCACGCTCGGGCGTCGGAATGTACGTGTCCAGCGCATCGGCCAGCGCCATGATCGCCTCTTCCCCGAGCTTGCCCTTGTCGCCCTCGAGCGCCTTGAGCGCCGAACCCTTCACGATCGGCACATCATCGCCCGGGAAATCGTACTTCGAGAGCAGCTCGCGCACTTCCATCTCGACCAGCTCGAGCAACTCCTCATCGTCGACCATGTCGCACTTGTTCATGAACACGATGATGTACGGAACACCCACCTGGCGCGCCAGCAAAATGTGCTCACGTGTCTGTGGCATCGGGCCGTCAGCGGCCGACACCACCAAAATCGCTCCGTCCATCTGCGCCGCACCCGTGATCATGTTCTTCACGTAGTCCGCATGCCCAGGACAGTCAACGTGCGCGTAGTGCCGAGCCTTGGTCTCGTACTCCACGTGCGCCGTGTTGATCGTAATACCGCGCGCCTTCTCTTCGGGCGCCGCATCAATCTGATCGTAGGCCTTCGCCTCGCCACCAAACATCTTCGAGAGCACCGTCGTGATCGCCGCCGTCAGCGTCGTCTTACCGTGATCCACGTGTCCAATCGTCCCCACGTTCACGTGGGGCTTCGTACGCACAAACGTGCCTTTTGCCATGACGTTGCTCCTGCTTGCAGAAATTAGAAAGTGCTGGAATCGAGTCTCTTCGGGATCACTTCGCGCGCGAGGTGATGATCGCTTCGGCGACGTTCTTCG
>CAIPGD010000338.1 GCA_903864485.1 uncultured bacterium
GAGCGTCCCTGCGAGGCAGTCACCGGGAAGGCAGAAACGAAGAAGGGGACCTGCTGGTCCCCTTCTTCGTGAGTGGCGCACCCGGAGAGATTCGAACTCCCGACCCCCTAGTTCGTAGCTAAAGAGTAGGACCCTTTTTGTAACTTAATCGACCTTAATTAAACGATATAAAACAGCACCTTATTGCCATGCCTACCTTAACGGGCTAGCATGAATTCCGACGGTTTTGCATCTTTCCTGCTAGCCCGGTGCTAGCCCGAGCAAAAACTAGGGAGTTGGCAGCATGGCCCGCGCGAGCAGATTTCGGTTCTCGAAAGGCGCTTTAGAGAGGCTCCCGCCCGCCGTCTCGGGCCGCGACACCTACTACGACCTCGACGTGCCGAAGCTCGCTCTTCGCGTCACCAGTGCCGGCGCGAAGACGTTCTATGTCATCACGCGAGACCGGACCGGCGAGCAGTCGAAAATGTTCTGGCTGAAGATCGGCACGTTCCCGGACTGCACAGTTGAGAACGCGCGGAAGCTCGCGACGGTGGAGCTCGGCAAATTCAGCGCGGGCGATAACCCCGTCATCACCAAGCGCAAGGCACTCGCGCGCCTGACGCTTGAACAGGCGTTTGAGCAGTACATGGAACTTCACGCTATCCCCAAGGGTCGCAAGCGCGTAGACGATTTCCGCGCGATCTGGGAGCGCTGCATCGGCAGGATGCCAGCGACCGAGCGCAAGCGTCACGGGCGCGCCAGGACGAAGCACCCGGCAGGCGTGGATTGGTCCGCTCGATATCTCGACGAGATCACGAGCGCGGATGTCCGCCGGCTGCACGCGCAAATCGGAGCGACGCGCAAGACACTCCCCGACGGCAGCGAAGGCCCGCACCAGCGCGTGATGGCAAACAGCGCTCTAGAGGTTTTGCGAAGCGTGTATCAGCGTGCGATCGAGTACGGGTATCAGGGTGACAATCCAGCAAGCGGCATTCGGAAATTTCAGAAGAACAAGCGGGATCGGTTCATCCAGTCGGCGGAGCTCCCTGCGTTCTTCGCTGCACTGGGCGAAGACACCTCCGAGGACTTCAAGCATTTCGTACTGCTGGCGCTGCTGACCGGAGCGCGCCGCACCAATGTGCTCTCGGCACGCTGGCAGGACATAAACCTCGCAGAGGGAACCTGGCGCATTCCGGACACAAAAGGCGGCGAGCCTTTGCTGCTGCCGTTGGTGCCCGAGGCTGTCGAGATCCTCAAACAACGGAGCCCCAAGCGCGAGGGCTACGTGTTCCCGGCAGAGTCCAAATCAGGCCACATGACACCGCCGAAAAAGCGCTGGCAGGCTCTCGCGAAGCGCGCAGGCGTCGCGGACATCCGCATCCACGACCTACGGCGCAGTCTCGGCAGCTGGCAGGCAATTGGCGGCGCATCGCTTGTCGTCATCGGGCGCACGCTCGGCCACAAATCACCGGACGCCACCGCGATCTACGCGCGCCTGAGCATGGACCCCGTGCGGGCCGCGATGGAGTCCGCGACAAGCGCGATGCTGGTGGCCGGCGGCATCAAAGCACCCGTCAAGGTGATGCCAATCAGACGGAAGAGAAAACCCGGCGCCCGCGGCGGTTAATCCGCGGGCAATTCGGGCCTGCCGTCGCAGCCACGGCGGCAGGCCCTAACCAAGCAACACCGATAGGAGGTGTCACGATGGCTACTGAAGAGTTTAACTGTGGGGCGGCATCGGGCGAATCAGGCGAACACCTGGTGGCGCGCGCATACGATTTGGCCGCGCTGGGGCAAGAGATATTCGGAGACCTCGCCGGGCTGTTCTCCGCCATTAAGGAAATCTCGCCTGATGGCAGCACCGTTCACCACCTGGCGAATGTCGGCGCTTACCTCGCCGACGACTGGGCGAACATGCACAACCGCGAACGCGAGGCGCTGAAGCCTGCCACCGATAGTTACTACCAGGCGCGCAAAGCGCTTACCCAGTAAACC
>CAIPGD010000339.1 GCA_903864485.1 uncultured bacterium
ACCGCCGCGCTGACAAGAATTAAGGTTTGAATCGACCACGAATTTGGCAAGGTCATGAGAGGTGATCCGTTCTAAAGATCGATCGCGATAATTAAAGATCGATCGCGAGAATGCGTCGAATCATGAGCAAACCCGCCAACTGCAGAACCATCACAGTGATCAACACGAACCAACCAGACATGGTCCCCAGCAACAGCGCAGCCCCTTCGGGATCGACCGCCTGAATGCCCAGCAATACAGCGAGTGGCAGGGCTGTCATGATCCAGGCCTGCATACGCCCTTGTGCAGTTAACGCATCTAACTTGCCCTCGAGAGCGGCACGAGTCCTTGCACTCTCGGCGACGGTCTGTAAGGTCTCGGCCAAATTGCCGCCGGTGTCCTGTGCGATCTTGATGGCACTGCAAAACATCCGAACATCTTCGAGCGGAATGCGTCGCTCAAGCCGCGCCAAAGCCGCATCCAGTCGCAGGCCGAGCTTTAGTTCACGCAAGACAAGCCCCAGCTCTTCGCCAAGCGGCGCGCCAAACTGAGTCGCCGCCTCGGACAGGGCCAGGCCGAGACTGGCGCCCGCCCGAAGGCTCGAACCAATGAGCATCAAGGCATCGGGAAATTGGGCCTGAAACCGCTCCCGGCGTTTGTGCCGCATCCGCTTGAGCAGTATCCCCGGTACGAACCCAATTAAAAGCGAGAAAACAAGTCCGAGCCAGATCAGATCGAGCCACCACGAGACCCCAAGCGCGACAACCACCATCACCGCACACTGCAGCACGAACAATCGCCGCGGATCGGTAAATACGAAGGATTCGCTCAGGCGATTGCCGACATTGCGCTCGAACCGCGTGCGCCATGACTGGCCACCCCACTGCGCCAACCGCGCAATGAGGGGCAGCGCGCAAGCCACCGCAACAAACGCGGCCAAGGAAGGAAGCCAGGCTAGCGGCATTGCGTCCCCGCCCGTGCGAAGCCTTCGTACTTAAGGTCCCAACCCGCTTGGGCAAGGGCGTCATAAAACTGAGGGACGGCATCGCAGGCCTCAAAATGTCCGCCCGCACGATCTCGAGAGTCGCTGCCCGCCGGGCCGCGTTGGACGTAGCGAAAGATCTCCTGAGTCTGCAAGCGCCCCGCTTCATTGCCCGTAACTTCCAGAATGCTTTGAATCCGGCGTACGCCATCGGCCCCTCGGGCCTGGTGGACGACCAGATCGATGGCCGAGGCGATTTGCTCACGCACAACCACAATCGGCAAATCAATGCCTGCCATCAGCACCATCATTTCAAGGCGCGAAAGCGCGTCCCGAGCGGTATTGGCATGGACCGTTGTGAGAGAGCCCTCATGACCGGTGTTCATCGCCTGGAGCATGTCGAGTGCCTCGCCGCCACGACACTCACCGACAATAATTCGGTCCGGGCGCATGCGCAATGCGTTGCGGACAAGGTCACGAATCGTGATGGCTCCGCGCCCCTCAAGATTCGCGGGCCGCGCTTCGAGCGTCACCAGGTGCGGATAGGCCAGTCGCAACTCGGCCGCATCCTCAATCGTGATCAGGCGCTCGCCCGGCGGGATCAGATTCGATAAAACATTTAGAAGCGTTGTTTTTCCTGAACCTGTACCACCACTCACAATAATGTTCCTACGCGATGCAACGCAGACATGCAAGAACTCCAGCATCGCCTCGGAGGCGCTACCCAATCGAAGCAAATCATCGGTCCCGAGTACGCGCGTCGAGAACCGTCGGATCGTCAATGCTGGGCCTCTTACCGCCAGCGGCGGAATGATGGCATTGACCCGAGATCCGTCCGCCAACCGGGCGTCCACCATCGGTGAAGCCTCGTCGATCCGCCGCCCTAAGGGAGCGACGATGCGGTCAATCACTGCGCGGATTGCGTCGTCATCGGTAAAGCGGGCAGCATGTTGTTCGAGCCGCCCGGCACGCTCGACCCAAATTGCATCGGCGGCATTAACCATGATTTCAGTGATCGTCGGATCGGCCAGCAAGGGCTCGAGAGGTCCCAACCCAATGGCCTCGTCAAGGACGCGTTGCCAGAGCAGATCCTGATTCAGGCTCGCTGGCGGTATATGCGTGCTGCTCAGCAAGTCGCGCAACACGGTGCCGACTTGAGTGCGGAGTTGATGATCGGAAAGCTGACGAACGTCGTATCGACGCAAGTCAATGGCTTCGATCAAACCCCTGTGAAGTCGGCGCTGCCATTCGAGAAGTAACAGGTCGGTTGAGGGCGTTGATGCGGTGGCTGCGGCGATCGCTGGATGAGTTTGAGAGACGAGCGCGGTTGGTGCGGCGGTTGGTGCGGCGTTTGGCGGGGAGGATGGTTGAGCGGGTGGTCGGTCAATTTCGATGACCTGCGAGGCTTGCGAATCGAATTCACGCAAATCCAGTTCGCCGACCAAACGAAGCGAAAAGCCAGCGATGCGGATTTCGTCGAATTCCGCTAAAGGACCGAACTCTTCAACGCGCTCGCCGTTGACGCGGGTGCCACCGAATGCCCCTTGATCAAGCAATCGAATTCCGTCATCAAAGCGATGGAACTCGGCATGGCAGAGGCCAACGCGCCAGTGTGGTAGCACGACATCATTCGCGGCACCGCGTCCGACGCGACACGGGAATCGTGCCACTGCGACCTCACGCGGTCCCTGCCCTTTAGATTCGATGCGGAGTTGAATCATGGGCTTAGTCGAGCATCCGGTAGCGCTCAAGGGTTACCTTGGCGCGCTGCCGTATTTGCTCCACCCGTTCGAGATCCTGACTGGCTCGCTGCTTGGAGGGTTCATCGAAACCATCCATGAATGAGGGCGTAATCAACACGGCGAGTTCGGTCTTCTGATCACGAAACAGCTTCGATCGGAAGAGCGCGCCGAGCACCGGCAGATCGCCCATCCCAGCCACCCGATCCATCGAGTTACGAATGTCGTCGGTGAGTAAGCCCGCGATGATCAAGGTCTCGTTGACGCGCAAATTGACGTCGGCCTCGGCCCGGCGTTTACTCAGGCCGGGCACCTCGCGGACCACCACCCCAAAGTCGATCGCCGACAACTCCGTGGCAATCCGTGCGGCAATCATCCCGTCGTCCCCCGCGACCGGCGAAACATCGAATTTGATGCCGTATTCCTTGAAATTCACTGTGGTGTGGCCAACGGCCGATGAATAGGGAATGGGCAATTCGCCCCCGGCCACAAATCGAGCCGAACCGCCGCTTCGACAGGACAATCGTGGTTCGGCGAGGACCACTGCATCCCCGTTCTGCACGAGGTAATTAAGCATCGATGTGATGCTGCTCGCGATCCCGATCGCGCCGGCAACACCCGCAATCTTGGGCCGGATATCCAGACCTGCCACACCCTGCGCCGCGCCACCCGGACGAAGTTCTGGGCTGCGCACTAAATCGGCAATCACACCCACTGAGGGCCCCTCTGCAGTGCCATTCCAGCGAACCCCAATGTTGCGCAGAACGTCGCGTTTAATCTCGATCATGCGTACATCCATCGCGATCATGCGTTCATTGCCTACCCGCTGAACCAGATTGACGAGTTGGGGATAGCGCTTGAGGATTTCTGAGAGGCGCGCATTCGTCTCCTCGCCAACCCGTTTTCCCTCGAGCACCACGCGATCTCCAACGACGCGCACTTCGATCCCAGAGAGAGGACCGAGAAGCGTTCGTACTTCGACCATCATCTGCCCGACATCGGCAGCAGCCACGTGCAAGGTGTAGTGGCGCTCGCCGCCCTTCAGGCGCCAAAGGACCAAGGAAGTTTGCCCAGGCGACTCGGGCAGCAGCAAAATCTGGCGAGCATCGAGCGCCGTCGCCTGAATGATCTTCCCGTTTCCAACTGCAATCCGTCGGACCCCAGCCTCATTCAGCACTGAGGCCTGCCCCACGTAAAGGCTCAGTGGAATGGGTTGCCCCGCCGAGCCAAGCTCCGCGTGAACTGGAGTCAGGATCGGGACAAGGGATGGGGCAGGCAGACTTTGCGCGGAGGACTGGGAGGAGGCTACGACAAGTAGCAGGAGGACCGAGAACGTTGCGATCAACGGCATGCCGGGAAAGCCAAAAATCATTGGATCACCCCCGGGGCGGTGGGAATTGCGGGCGCTGGCGTCGCGGGGCTTGGTGTTGGCCCCCCTGGTGTTAGCCGACCTGCGGGCGCTGGTTGGACGGCGACCAACGG
>CAIPGD010000340.1 GCA_903864485.1 uncultured bacterium
CCCTTAACCGACGCCTGGTGAACCCAACGCGTGCCGATCCAATCGCGTGCCTCGGCCACGATATCCATCGCTTGCACGGTCATCAGACGACGCCGCCGGCTTTCCAGATCGAGACGCCGGGCACATGCGGGAAGCCGCGGAAGTTCACGCCGTTGGCGAACTTCGCAACGCAATCCTCCGCGAATCGCTTGGTGCAGCCGGCTATGACCAAATAAGTGTCGCCAGCCGAGACGGTGTAGGGCATCGCGAGCGCGAGCGTAAAGACGCCGACGCTATAAGTTTGAACTTCCATCGAGAGCCCGATATTCGGCCCGCTCGTGAATGTGATCTTGCCGCCGGTGAAGTAGTCATTCGCTTGCGTGCGTCCCGAGTCCGAGACGACTCGGTTGCCGGTTGAACTCGTGACCGTGCCGGTGAACGTGAACGGACCAAGCGCGTTGGTGCATCGCGCATCGCCCAGGTCGGCCGTGCAATTCTGAGTCGTGAGTCGGCCGATCACGCGCGAGTAGGCCTGCATCAGGCCGCGTAATTCCGCGGTAAAAGTCTGACGCCCAGTCTTGACCTGGCCGAGCGTGCCCGAACGGATGAGGTTGCGCCCCATCGAGGTGTCGAGATAGTTGATCTCGAGGAGCTCGATCGCGGCGTAATCCCAGAGCCCCGCTTGAATGTCTGCGTCGGTAATAAACGATGCGCTCAAATACCCATCAAGCTCGAGGTTATCGGGGTTGAGCTCGTTGCTGGAATCGACGTTGCTCGCCTTGTAGCTGCTGGCCGCCTGGTAGGTGCGCCCGCTAAAAACGATGTCGGTATCCAGACTCGTCGCCGCATAGACGGTGCCGTTAGTCAGCGTCGCTTTCCAGCAGGTGGCCAATGTCGTTGTGCCCCCGGCCATGTGGGCCTTAAGCGCAGCCGATAGCCCCTTCACTCGCGGATTTCTTTCAGGACGACCGAGGGACCATCGATCAATCGATCCGACACGTTTCCTGAGCGCACGAGGTCCCAGTCAATTGAGTCTTCTTGAAAATGCACAGGCACGTAGAACGATCCGACCCAAGCGAGGTTCGCTGCCGTAGGGGCCGCTGGGATCGTAATCACCCCGGTCGCCACGTTAAGCGTATAGCTCGCGACCGTGACCCCTGAATTGGTGATCGCAAAACCGGCCGCAATCGGCCTTGTGATCTTGCGGTTTTTGAATCGCCCTGATGGCGTGTGCAGGTAGCGTTTGTATAGCTGAAAGGTCGTCGACGTGAGCCCGGTGCATACGCCGTCGCTGGTGCTTGAATCATGCGGATCGAGCAGCAAGAACCCGTAAGCACCGCCCTCGGTGACTTCGTGAATCGTTTCCACCGACTGCCAGGTCGAGAGCGACATTGGTACGACCCCAAGCGTGTACTCCCGAAGCGTCTGGGTCCAGACGACGTTCACCGACTCGAACCCGTTATCTGTCGTCACCCGCGAATTGACGCGTTGATTCTTGCCTTTGATGCCGACACCCAGGATTGAGGTCGAAAGCACGACGTCGCCGTAGACGGTGATTGCCATGTCTTTGAGGGTTTATGGCGTTTGACGGTTCAGCCGTTTCGCCGATTGGCCATCTGAATCTGGCGCCCAGCCATCGAGCCCCACTGCAGCGCCGTCTCGCGCGAGGCCCCTGCGGGCGCTGTGACGCTAACGTTCAAGATCTGCATCGAGCCCTGATCGGCCGGCGCCGGACTAGAGTCCGTTGCGTCGCGTCCCATCGTGAGGTACTCACGCCCAGCAGACCCGAGCTTGTTCGGAACCACGGTGCCGCTGCGATCCCCCATCATCAGGTAATGCTTGCCACTCACATCAAGAATCTCGGGCCGGTTGAGTTCATTGATCCGGTAAAGGCCGCCCGCAGACACTGGCCCCCCAGAAGCGCGCCCAGGAATCGGTGGCCCAATATTTGGATTAGCGGTGCCTGTCAGGGCAGCGAATCCAGTGGTCACCAGGCCACCCAAAAACCCACCAATCCCACCACCAACGCCACCGCCTCCAGCAGAGCCCACTCCGCCCGCCATCGCGCCCGACAGCCCAAGCATCGAAGCGAGCGGCCCTGTGATCGACTGCCTGACGATCATTCGGGTGATATCCGCAACGACCGAATCCGCAAGCGAACTGAACGCTTTCTTGAGCCCCCGAATGCTGAAGTCGCCCTTGGTGACCAGGCCCACGAGCGCGTCCTCCGCGCCCTTAAATGCGTTCGTCAGCGCACTCTCGATCTGGGCTGCGGCATTACCGGCATCTTCTGCGTACTTGCGAATGGCCTCGGCTGCTCCGAAGGACGCATTGCGCTGCTTCAAATACGAGGACTCGATCAGATCGTTCGATACCAAGACCTGCCGCGCGGCTTGCGCTTGAGCAGCAGCGATTTCGGCACTGGCCGTTGGATCGAGCTTTTTTAACCGGTAGATCCGCTCCTCAAGATCGAGTTGGATGCGCCGTGCTGAACTCAGCTTTTCAACTTCGAGGGTGTCGCGCCCAAGAAGTTCAATCTGAAACTGTGCCGATGCATTGGCGATTTCATCGGTGCGCGCGTGCTGGGTTGTCTCAAGGTCAAACTTGCGGCGGACCTCCAGTAAGCGAAGCTGGGACTGAACGAGCTGCGCGTTTGCCTCGATCTCATCGTTCGCCTTCTTAAAGACCGTCTCGGAGCGCCGATTAATCGCCTCCTGCTTTTGCGTCTCCAGCACCCGCAGTTCGTTCTGCATTTTGCTGACCTTCGGGTCAGAGCTCGACTGCGGGTCACCATCAAGCGACAACGTTTTGCCGGCCAGCTTTCGCTGCCTGGCCTCGGTATCGGCGACAAACCGATCAAGCGCGACGAGCTCTTTGTCGTAGCCCATCTGGGTCTGAACCAGACTGTCCTTGAGCACCATTTGGCGCTTGTCTTCAGAGTCGCGCAGCGTCAGAAATTCAAGCCCCCGGTAGAAGTCCAACATCTGCTGGCGCGCTTGCAGTGCGGTCTTCTCCCGGGCGATCAGGTCGTCTTGCTCCTTGATCTGACCCTCAAGAACCTTTTTGGCCGAGTTATCGGATTGGATACCGACGCCCGATAACTGATTGGCATTACCAATTCTTGAAACATTGATGCGTGGGCGAGGCGCAGCAGGCGCCGCTGCAGTTGCGGCCTTCTGGTCAGCCAAATTCTTTTCTAAGCGCTGGCTAAAGAGCGGACGCTTATCGATATCACCCAGGTCTGCATTGAGCTTCGCAATGACCTTGCGCACCCCCTCAAAATCACCCACCAGTGCGCGGCCCCCCGTATCGGCACCGGCTGCCAGTAAGAGCCAAAGCGCCTCGACCTCACGCCCGAGGAACTGGAATCCATCGACCACTCGGGCCACACCGAGAATAGTGGCTTCAGCCCAAGAGGCGATGCTGCCGTCCTTGGCAAGGCTATTCACCGTGCCCCTTAGACCGTCGACTTCGCTATTGGCGTCCAGTAAGGTTTTGACGAATACGTTCATCGACGGGACGAGCTCAAGGCCGATTTTCTTGAACAGCGCATCGGTCGAGGCTTTGAGGCGGACCTGGTTCTTATCCAGTTCATCGGCCATCTGGGCCTGCTCAGATGTGACCCGAACCTGATAGTTCCCGACCTCCGCCAGGTCGTTCAGCACAGGCAGCAGATTCGCCCCTGCCTTTCCCAATAGAGTCTGAGCGAGCACGGTCTTTTCAGCGCCATCGGCATAGAGCGCCAAGCGATCGGCCAGAAGCCTGAAGACCTCATCTGGGGCGAGTCCCTTCAGCGCGTTGACCGAAATCCCAATCGCCTTGAAGGCCTCTGAGGTCTTTTCGCCACCGTTTTGAGCGTCAACAGTCGCCTTGTTGAGCTTCTGAAGTCCTCCGGCCAGGTCCTCAACCGAAGTACCCGAGAGTTGAGCAGCGCCTGCCAGGGCGGAAAGACCTTCGACCGCAGCCCCGGTTGCCTCGGAGAGGTCAGCCAGTTGAGCGGCGGATTCAATCGCGCCCGCAAACTTATCGCGAATCGCTTCAAATCCAAGGCTTGCGCCCAAGCCCACCCCAATGCCAACAAAACTGCTTTTGAGAAAGCCAACGGCACGGCCAATTTCATTTAATCGGGTTTGGGCAATCCGGGCGGCCTTCCCCATGTCGGATTCGAATCGGGCGATGTTGGCCGAAAGTTCCACCACAACGGATCCAAGCGTTGACATCAAAGTCCTTGAAATTGGCGGGTCAGAAGCCCGAGACTGGTTGGGTTTCAGGCCGTCGGAATCACTGCAAGACCTGGTCAGTTTTCAACCGAAAATCTGGCGGCTGGTGTAGATTCGAAAGCCCAGCCGGACCCTATCGCTCGCCACCATGATTCCAATTAACGACAGCTTTTCGCTCGATCGACTGGTGCTGAAATCCCACCAGTCAAAGCAGCTCATTCGATCGAGTCGGGATGAGCAACTCATCCAATCCGCGATCCTGGGCGAGCGAATCGGCCGATATTCCATCCAGGCGGGGTCGCGTTCCTGGAATCGGGCAGTTGCCATCGGGGCTGGCATCGCGGCATTTGTCGGCGCCCTGCTGGGCCTCGGGTTCAAAGTGCTTCGGGGCTAGATGCTCTAGATTTCCCAATCAAAAGAGGCACTCAAATGGACGCGCTAAAAAACCCGGTTGGCTGGTTCGAGATCCATGTGGCCGATCTGGATCGAGCCAAGAAGTTCTACGAGGCGGTCTTTCAACAGAGCTTTTCACCACTGCCAACTGGGGACCTGCAGGGACTCATGTTCCAAGGTGACGCAACGCAGTATGGTTGCAACGGCGCGCTCATACTTCACCCCATGAAACAACCCAGCACCGAGGGTGCCCTGGTTTATTTCTCCTGCGAGGACTGTGAAGTCCAGGCCACCTTAGCCACCCAACACGGGGGGCGAGTCTTTAAGCCCAAATTCAGTATCGGGCCCAATGGTTTCATCGCCATCATCGGTGATAGCGAAGGCAACGCGATCGGTCTGCACTCGAATCACTGAGTAACTCCCCCGCCGCCCTGGTGCGCTGACAAGAGTTGCCTGATCAGATTTGCCTGACCCTCAGGGTCATCAACAAACATCCCTCGATCCGGCTTGGCTGACCGGTGGCTCTCGTGCCACGGAATGAAATCCTCTGGCAAAAAAGGCGCCCGGCGTCGCTTGTGATCACGGTTCACATTCGCTAACGCAGCCACTGCGATCCCATGCCGATAATCAGCCACCGATTCACCGAAGGGTTCCAGCGTTGAGTAAGCCATCCACTCCGTGAGTTCCGCGCTGTCGATTTGCGCGAGCAGTTGGCGCACGGTCATGCCTAGAGCCAGCGCCAGGCGAAAGGCAAACCTTCGCTCGGGCCGGCCAACTAGTTTTTTGCGGCAGTCTCCACCGCTTGAGCACCGAGCCCATTAATCGACTGCGCGACCAAAAAAACCCGATCGAGCGCTAGGGCCGACTTTGCCGCCAAACGCGCTAAATCATCGGCCGAAAACAGCAGGTTTCCCGCGTCATCGACCACGGTCAGTGCCACCAATTTGGTTCGAAAGTTCGTAAGATTCTGCTCTCGCGTGCCATCGGGTCTGACACTCACCATGCTGTTCTCAAACGCATCCCGGTCGGCGCCGGTCATGGTGCGAACAAGAACCGCTCCGCCCCACTCGGGGACCTCAGCCAACTGCGAGCGAAGATCACTCGCTTCCAGAATCTGATCTCTTGATAGCGTCATGATCAAAGCCCTGTAATGGCGCCGGAAATGCGCAGTTCAACCGAAGTCTTGGCCACCTCATCCACGCCGCCACCCAAGCTGAATTTTTTGACGTACCCAGAGAACGTCACGACCGTAGCGTTGGGGAGCGTGAGCTTGAAGCTACTGAGCACCCCCGAGACCTGCTTGGCTCGAAGGGCAATGTGGCCTGCGTTCGCGCTGTCGTAGTCAAGTTCGAGCGTGAAGTTGCCGGGGTCTACCAGGCCGAGTCTGAACTCCTTGGCGACGGACTCCAGGTTCGTGACGTCAATCTCGGAGGCTGACCCGTCAAAGCCACTGAAGGTTCGAACGTTCGCAATACTGGTGAATGTGACCGACGTGGCGGTGCCTGCCGCCGTGATCGTTCGCCCCGTCGTGTCGAGTTGGACCGCAAAGGTGTTGGTGGTTATGTTGCGCACGCTCCAGGTCTGACCATTGAGCAGACTGGCATCAGCCCCGGTGAGCCCTGCGAGCGTGACCACATCGCCGTTGGCAAAACCGTGTGCGGTGCTCGTGAGAATCGTTGGGTTGCCCAGGGCAATCGCGGTGATGGTCTTGGCACTGCCAGAGCCGGTACCGATCGCAACGACACTGCCCTGGGCAGAGATTGCTGTTGAAGCCATGAAAGGTGTCCTTCAGAAAAAAAAGAGCCCGCTACGAGAGCGGGCACAAGGAGGGTCAGCAAAAAGACGGAATCGAGCGTTCAGGCCGAGCTATGCCAGATTGAAAAATCCATCGAGCACCGGTGCAACTTCGCGTCCGGCTCAAAAAAATCCTGGCTCATCAGATTGACGTTCTGCACTGACCACACGGACATCAGTGCGAGGACTGCTGCGCCCACCGTCTGAGCCTGGGCATACGTGTCAGCGTAGGCATCGATCTGAACTCGGGTGTTCATCAACCCCGCATCGCCCGAAAGGACGTTTTCGCTCACCGCAGCGACGCGCTGGTAAACGATGTAGGGCCTGGTCACGCCGTCTGGGGCCACCAGCGGAAAAACCCGGGTGCCCGCTTCGGTCGCGCCACTGAAGAGTGTCAGGATCTGTTGCTGAATCACGGTCGCAGTTTTTCGACTTCTTTGGGAATTCTGGACAGGAGATACGACTTAATCGCTTCAACGGCCCCAGCCTTACGACTCTCAAAGGCCGGGCGCATGAAGGGTCGTGCGGCCATCTTGCTCGTTCCAAATTCGACAAAGTGCGCATACCAAGCATCAATGACGCCCTTGACCGTGGACTTGGCGCTGCGTCCACGGCGCACGCCCACAAAGAAGGTTTGCTGCAAGAGGCTGCTGCGTTCGCGGATTTGCTTCTGATAGATGGCACGCTTGAGCGTCCCAGGTACATGACCCTCTGGCTGAGGGCCTTCGGATTTTGGCGCCAGATCGCGCGCTTCTTTACGCACCACCGCAGCGCCCGCCGTGACCGCACCTCGAAGCACGTTACGCGCGATGCGATCCGGTAAAGACTTGAGCGCGGCCTCCAGTTCGCGAAGGCCCGTCACGTTTTCGACTTCAGCCATTGGTTAGCGCCTTATCCATTGTTTAAACCTTCGCTGGCTAGCAGGACCACCCTGGAATCCGACTCATCCAAATTCATCGAAGCGTGGATATTGAAAATCCGCCCCCGATAGACAGCCCGGTAGGCGGCCACTGTTTTCGGGTTGGCAAAAAGCGGCTGATATCGAAGCGTGATCTGGTGCGAGACCTGGGTCGCGATGCTTTGCGCTCGAAGTAGTTCCCCGCCCGATATCGCCTCGATCCAAGCCCAGAGCGTCACCACGTCGGTCCAGGCCGTGGACTGCGCACCAAAACTGTCCTGCGCGGCCAAACGCTCCTGAATCGTGATCCGCCGGTTCAGAACACCCGCCGATACTGGATTCAACACGTGATGACC
>CAIPGD010000341.1 GCA_903864485.1 uncultured bacterium
ACTGGGGGCCTGATAAGTGGAGACTGATCTGATGGCGGCCCCCAGAAAGTGCCTGCGCATCGCCGACCAAAATCGTCAGCAAGTCATGGACATCGATGCGGGTGTTCTCAACGTCTCGTGGCAGATCGTGTTCTAGCTTGGCAAGGATCAGAAGGTCCTCAATCAGGCGCCGCATGGTGTCGCTTCGCTTGCCAATCGCATCCAGATACTGACGGCGCGAGTCATCATCCAGATCAAGATCGAGCATCGTCTCAACAAACCCCGAGATCACCGTGAGTGGGGTCCGAATCTCGTGCGAAATATTCGCAACAAAATCGCGACGCATTGCATCGAGTCGCCGTTGTTCCGTAATGTCGTGTGCGATCAAGAGGCGGTGTGTCTCGTCGGACCGAAACATGCGGACCAGAAACAGGTGCCCTGGACGCTGCGGCAGGGTCAGTTCAAGTGGGGCGCCGGCGCCGTCTTCGAGCCAGGTATTGAATTCAGGGTCGCGCACGAAGTGATAAATCGGCCGCCGGATCCCGACAATGGCCAGCAATCCTTCGGCGGCGCGGTTATACCACTCGATCTGGTTCGAGCGGTCCAAAACAATCAGTGAATCGGGCATCCGATGCACCGCTGCTCGAACCCGTTCGAGCTCTGCGGCCATATTCGATCGAGCTTCGAATTCTTCGCGGATAAACCGGCTTAGCCGATCAAATGCTCGGCCCCATCGGCCCCAGGCAATCGGCAAGGTTCGCTGTCGAGGCAGCGCTAACCAGTGAAGCAGTTCAGCCAGGTGCCACCCGTGCCAGCCCAGATAAACGGCGAATCCAACTCCGAGGGTCCAGGCCGCAGCGATCCATCCGAACAATTGCCCAGAAATGAGTCCCGCCAGTAACAGGACGGAACAATGAAAAAAAGTCGTGGCCAGCCTTGGATTTCCTAGGCCGGTAAGAACCGGTAACCGCCACCCCGGACCGTTTCGATCAGACGCTCATGTCCTGAGGGCTGAAGAGCGAGGCGCAAACGCCGAATGTGAACGTCGACTGTTCTTTCTTCGATAAAGACATGGTCGCCCCAAACCCCATCGAGAAGTTTGCCGCGGGACAACACGCGGTCGGGGTAGCGCATGAGGTAGTGCAGCAACCGGAATTCAGTCGGGCCGAGCTTCAGGGTTTGCTCCCCTGCGGTCACCCGAAACGTATCGGGCTCAAGCCGCAGGCCACCGATCTCCACCGGGTCCTGGCTAGCCTCTGGAGCGCTGCGACGCAACAGGGCCCGGACTCGGGCGAGCAGCTCGCGCGGCGAGAAGGGCTTGGTCATGTAGTCATCGGCGCCCGAGTCGAACCCTTGAAGCTTGTCCGATTCTTCAGCTCGAGCGGTCAGAAGGATGATGGGTAGATCGCGGGTCCGGGCCTCGGCGCGCAGGCGCCTGGTCAATTCGACCCCAGACTGATCGGGCAGCATCCAGTCGAGCAAGATCAGGTCTGGGAGAGCGGCATCGATCTGCCGGCGTGCTGAAGCCGCATCGACCGCCAGGATCGGGGTGTAGCCCGCATGGCGGATATTGACCGCGATCAATTCCCGAATTGCAGGTTCATCTTCGATGATCAGGACTTTTGCGTTCACGCTCGGATCCGGTGGTTGCAATCAGCTTGTCACATTATCGGCCTTGTATGACGCTCACATGACGTCCGGAAGTTTTGCTGCGTCGCGCCATCGCAGATGCGCTATCGTTGCTCTCATGATGAAAGAGCGCCAATCCGCACAGATCCTGGTCACTGGGGGGGCTGGTTACATCGGTTCCCATACCGTACTTGAACTGGTCACCGCCGGGTTTGGCGTGGTGGTGGTGGACAACTTGTCCAACTCGAGTGAGCAAAGTTTGCAGCGCGTGAGCGAGTTGAGCGGGAAGGCCATCCCATTTGTTAACGCTGATTTGCGCGATCGCAGCGCAATGGCGACGCTCTTTCAAACGCACCGATTTGATGCCGTGATTCATTTCGCGGGACTCAAGGCCGTTGGCGAGTCGGTCAGCAAACCCGTCGCTTATTGGGACAACAACGTTGGCGGAACCCTTGTACTCCTTCAATCGATGGAGCAGGCTGGCGTCCGGCGCATCGTGTTTTCATCCTCGGCCACGGTTTATGGTGACCCTCAGCGCGTCCCGATCGACGAGGCCGCCGCGATCCAACCGACCAACCCGTACGGGCGGACCAAGGCGTGTATCGAATCCATCTTGACGGATCTGGCGACCAGCGACCCGTC
>CAIPGD010000342.1 GCA_903864485.1 uncultured bacterium
GCCGCTTGTGATCCTCGTCACGTTGGGAATGCTTTGCGCGGTATTGAGCTGGGCACCACTGGCCCAGCTATTTAGGTTCCGCTAAATCCGATCCGACCCTCTTGTACCGCGTGGCATGCAACACGGCCGGAATTTGATCCCATATTTGATCCCAAATCCGATCCCAGTTCTGATCCCAGTTCTGATCCCTTAGCGGCGCCGATCAACTGGGGGCGTTCCCGCTGGCAACGTTCATTGGCGAGAGGGCAACGCGGATGAAAGGCGCAACCTGAGGGGGGGTTGAGTGGATCGGGCACTTCGCCCTGAACCGGCGTGCGAGATCGACCCGTGTCGCGCAGTTTTGGGATCGCATCCAGCAGCATCCGGGTGTAGGGGTGCTGGGGGCGACTAAAAAGCCGGGACTTCGGCGCCCACTCGACCAAACGGCCCAGGTACATGACACCCACCGAATCGGCCACATAGCGCACCACGGCCAAGTTGTGCGAAATGAAGAGGTAGGTGAGACCCCGATCGCGCTGCAAATCACGCATCAGATTCAGGACTTGCGCCTGGACCGACACATCGAGCGCTGAGGTGGGTTCATCGCAGACCAGGAAATCGGGCTCGGTGGCAAGCGCGCGGGCAATTGAAATGCGCTGGCGCTGGCCCCCACTGAATTGATGCGGAAAGCGCGAAAGGTCTGAACCAGACAGGCCGACGGACTCTAATAAGGCGCTCACCCGATGTTGCAACTCGGGTCCTGGACGCGCCAGACCATGCTCGAGCAGGGGCTCGGCGACGATGTCGCCCACCGTCCAGCGCGGATCGAGACTGGCATAGGGGTCCTGAAAAATCATCTGGATTCGCTGATTCAGCGGGCGAGCGACGGCGTTGTCAGTACCGTCAAACAGCACGCGCCCTTCGGTTGGCGAATGCAGACCGACCAGGAGCCGGGCCAGGGTGCTCTTGCCGCAACCCGATTCGCCAACGATTGCGAGCGTCGTGCCACGGGCGATCGTAAAGCTCACGTTGTCGACCGCGTGTAGCAGGCTCGCCTGGCGGCCGCTCAGCAGCCGGCTAAGCCACGAGGCCGAGAGATCAAAGGTTTTGCTTAGGCCCTCGACCTGGACCAGGTGCTTAGCGGGGTGGGTGCTACTCGTTGAATCCCCGGTTGACTTGATCTCGGCATTCGTCGCAGATTTCATGATGCGACCTCAGGCGCATGCAGCCAACACGCCGCCCGGCTGGTGCCTGCGTCGAGCAACTCGGGTCGCTCAAAGCGGCAGCGCTCAAACACGCGCGGGCAACGCGGGTGAAAGGCGCAACCCGGGGGTATTGCATCAAGCCGTGGCATGGCGCCGTCAATTTGGGCGAGGCGCTCGAGGTCCGTTTCAAGGTCGGGGATCGAGGCCATCAGGCCCATCGTGTAGGGGTGGGCGGGGGCATGGATGACTTGCTGCACGGGACCAATCTCGACGATTCGCCCGGCGTACATGACGGCAACCCGGTCGCAGGTTTCTGCGATTACGCCCATGTCATGGGTGATCAGCATGACTGCGGCGCCCCGGTCGTGACAGATGCGCTTGAGTAGCCCAATGACCTGAGCCTGGATCGAAACGTCCAGGGCCGTGGTTGGCTCGTCGGCGATCACGAGCTGAGGCTCCGCCGCGAGGGCCAGGGCGATGACGACCCGTTGGCGCATGCCACCGCTGAATTGATGCGGATAGTGATTAATCCGTTCCGCTGCGGCTGGGATTCCGGTCTCCTCCAGCAGTTCGATGGCCCGCTGGCGTGCTTGCCCGGCGGTCAAAGGCAGGTGGGTTCGGATGGTCTCAATGAGCTGATGGCCGATGCTGTAGAGCGGATCCAGCGAAGCGAGGGGATCCTGGAAAATAGCGCCAATCCGCCGTCCGCGGATGCCTCGCATCTGGTCCGCGGAATACTGGTCGATCCGTTCGCCCGCGAGGTGAATCTCGCCGCTCGCGATCCGCCCGGGTGGATCTAGCAGTCCGATGATGGCCGCGCCTGTCAGAGATTTGCCGGCGCCGGATTCACCGACGACACCCAGAATTTCGCCGGGGGCAATCTTCAGGCTGACCCCATCGAGCGCACGCAAAAGACCGCGGCGGGTGGGAAACTCGACGACCAGATTATTGACTTCAAGAAGATTCATAACCATCACCGCAGGCGCGGATTGAGTGCGTCGCGCAGCCAGTCGCCCAGTAGATTAATACTTAAAGCAATGATGATCAGCATGGCCCCCGGGAACACTGTTATCCACCACTCACCGGAGAACAAATAGTCGTTGCCAACCCGGATCAAGGTCCCAAGTGAAGGGGAGGTCGGCGGCACACCAACACCCAAAAATGACAGGGTTGCCTCGGTCAGAATCGCGGTGGCCACCTGGATCGTCGCCAGCACCAGGACCGGTCCCAGGACATTGGGCAGGACATGTCGGCGCAGGATCCGCAGCGGCGATACCCCAATCAGGCGCGCGGCCTGGACGTATTCCTTGTCGCGTTCGACCAGGGTCGACCCACGAACCGTGCGCGCGTACTGAACCCAGCCGGTCAGGGTAATCGACACGATGAGGACGCCAAACGCGACCGGCGTTTGGGCATTGGGGAAGAGGGCGCGGCCGACACCGGCGATCAATAGCGCAACCAGAATGGCTGGAAAACTTAGCATGACATCACAAAGCCGCATGAGCAGCGCGTCGACCCATCCGCCGATAAATCCGGCCAGCAGGCCGAGCGCCACGCCGATGAGTAGCGACAGAGCGACCGACGTGAGGCCTACGACAAGCGAAATACGCGCGCCGTGTATAACCGCCGACAGAATGTCGCGGCCTTGATCATCGGTCCCGAGCAAGTACTTGGGGCTGCCGCCCTCCAGCCATGCCGGCGGTTGGCGGGCATCGGCGAGCTCCAGCGTCGCTAGATCAAACGGGTCTTGGGGCGCAACCCAGCCGGCAAACAGGGCGCAAAACAGGCAGACAAACGCCACCACCGCGGCGGTCATGGCGACTGGCGAATTGCGCAGGCTATAGCCGACATCTGAATCGAGCCACCGCGCGATCGGATTGCCGGGTTGGCTCATGGCGATGTGTTCATGCGGACGGGTTCATGCGGACAGACTCAAGCCTTGCGGGGCCGGTCGATTCGAATACGTGGGTCGACCAGCACATAGAGCAGATCAACGATCAGATTGATCGTGACAAAAATAAGGGATACCAGGCAGAGGTAGGCTGCCATTACGGGGATATCGGCAAAGCTCACGGCTTGAATAAACAGGAGCCCCATGCCCGGCCACTGAAACACGGTTTCGGTGATGATCGCAAACGCAATCAGACCACCGAGCTGCAGGCCCGTAATCGTCATCACCGGCACGAGGGTATTGCGCAGCGCATGCCCAAAGTGAATCGCACGGTTGCTCAGGCCGCGGGCCCGCGCGAAGCGGATGTAGTCAGTCCGGAGCACCTCGAGCATCTCCGCGCGCACAAGGCGCATGATGAGCGTGAGCTGAAAAATCGCCAGGGTTGTGGCGGGTAGAACGATGTGCTTCCAGCCGGCGACGCTCAGCAGGCCCGTGCTCCACCAGCCGAATTGGAGCGTGTCGCCGCGACCAAAGCTCGGCAACCAGCCCAGGTTGACCGAAAAAAGCAGGATCAGCAGGATGCCGATCAGAAACGTTGGGAGTGACACCCCCAATAGCGAAATCGTCATCAGGACCTGGGTGCTGAACCGGCCGGCTCGGAGGGCTGCGTAAACCCCCATTGGGATCCCAGCGGCCAGAGCCAGTAGCGCCGCGATCGTCGCGAGTTCCAGAGTTGCTGGCAGGCGCTCAGCAATCAGCTTCGACACCTTGGTGCCTTGGCGCAAGCTGATCCCAAATTCGCCCTGAATCGCGTTGCCCAGAAAGTGCTGGAACTGAACGAGAAACGATTGGTCCAGCCCGAGGGCACTGCGCAATTCGCGAATCTGTTGCGGGGTCGCGTCTTGCCCAAGCAGGAAGATCACCGGGTCGCCCACGTACTGGAACAGCAAGAACGCCAGGAAGGCGACCGAGACCAGAACGCCGCTCGCCTGGAGCAATCGATTAAGCAAAAAAATGGGCATCCGTGCAGTGACCGTTCGAGATCGTCTAGAGTGCCGAAATTGCAAATCTAACAGGAGACCGATGATGACCCGGACAATGGCCCGACTTTCGCGTCGTGACGGACTGAAATTAGGGGTGGCGATGGCTGCCACAGGCGCCGCGGCTGCCACGCTTGGGACCGATGCAAACGCCCAAAGCCAAAGCCCCGGAATGCCGTTTCGGGTTGCCTCGACGACGATTCCGATCGTTGGAACCACCGACGTGTTTCCCGTGCGCCGAATCTATTGCATCGGTCGTAACTATGCGGCGCATTCGCGCGAAATGGGCTCTGACCCGACGCGTGAGCCTCCGTTCTTTTTTCAGAAACCGACCGATGCAATCCAGTTCGTTGCACCGGGGACGGTTGGTGATCACCCGTACCCTTCGTTGACCAAGAATTATCATTACGAGGTGGAGTTGGTGGCGGCGCTCAAGGCCGGCGGCAAGGACATCCCGATTGAGCGGGCGCTCGACTTCGTCTATGGCTACGCGCTGGGGCTGGACATGACGCGGCGAGATCTGCAGCGGTTGCTGGCGGACGAAAAAAAGCCCTGGGAAATCGGCAAGTCGTTTGACCGTTCCGCGCCTATCGGTCCGATCCACCCGGTGGCGATGGTGGGCCACTTTCGCAGCGAGAACATCTCGCTGCAGGTCAATGGGGTCACCAAGCAAAGTGCGACGCTTGCCCACATGATCTGGTCGGTCGCCGAGCAAATCTCCAAGCTCTCGTCAGCCAATGAACTCTTCCCGGGTGACATCATTTACTCGGGGACCCCAGAAAACGTTGGTCCCGTCGTTCGGGGCGACCTGATCCTTTGCAAGATCGAACGTCTGCCTGATTTGTCGATCCGGATCAGTTGATTTCTCAAGTCGACCCCACTTTCAACAAACTGTCATCACATCGGAAAGAAGGGATGCCACGCTACGGGCTCTCTTTTTTACTTGGAGTTGTCATGATCCGAACCGACATGCTTGCATTGTCGACATTGCGCACCGCAACCCGCCGTGCGACCCGCGTTTTATCTACCCTGGTGAGCACGTTGACAGCGGCCATCGTCATGGGCTTCGCGGCACCCGCTGCCGCCGAGGTGGAAGTTCAGTGGTGGCACTCCATGGGCGGCGCCCTGGGCGAATGGGTCAACGGCCTGGCCAAAGACTTCAATGAAAGTCAGAAGGAATTCAAGGTCGTTCCAACGTTCAAAGGTACTTACGATGAGTCGATGACGGCTGCAATCGCCGCCTTTCGGGCCGGTAATGCGCCGCATATCCTGCAGGTTTTCGAAGTCGGTACCGCCACGATGATGGCGAGCAAGGGCGTGGTTGTGCCAGTCGGCAAAGTCATGAAAGACGCGGGCGAGAAGTTCGACCCGAGCGCCTATGTGCCGGCGGTGGCGGGTTATTACACTTCGCCCAAGGGCGAAATGCTGAGCCTGCCGTTTAACAGCTCGACGACGATTTTCTGGTTCAATAAGGATGCCTTCAAGGCGGCCGGCATTGATACCGCGCGCCCACCGACCACTTGGCCTGAAGTGGCGCTGGCCGCAGCCAAGCTCAAAGCCACCGGTCATAAGTGTCCGTTCACGACCTCGTGGGAAACCTGGACCCAGCTCGAGAGTTTTTCCGCCTGGCACAACGTTGAATTTGCGACCAAGCGCAATGGCTTCAATGGGCTCGACACGCGTCTGGCCTTCAACACCCCTCTCCATGTTCGCCATATCGAAAATCTGGCCAACATGTCCAAGCAGGGTCTGTTTGTCTACAAGGGTCGCGGCGGTGCGGGCGATGCGCCGTTTATCTCGGGTGAATGTGCGATGACGACCGGTAGCTCGGCGATGTATGCCAACGTCAAGCGCAATGCGAAGTTTGCCTTTGGCGCGGCGACCCTGCCGTACTACCCCGATGTCACCGGTGCGCCACAGAACACCATCATTGGTGGCGCGAGCCTCTGGGTGATGTCGGGCAAGAAAGCAGAAGAGTACCGAGCCGTGGCTGCCTTTTTTAGTTACCTCAGCAAGGCCGACGTCCAGTCCAAGA
>CAIPGD010000343.1 GCA_903864485.1 uncultured bacterium
CTCCAACTTGCCCATCACCAGACCGCGAAAGCCCACGACCGTTCGCGAGCCTGCTAACGCGACCAGCCGCACTGCACGCGACTGACCAGGTTCAAAACGTACTGCGGTGCCCGCGGCGATGTCGAGGCGAAACCCCCGCGCGGCAGAGCGATCAAAATCGAGTGCGGCATTGGTCTCCGCGAAGTGGTAATGCGACCCCACCTGAATCGGCCGATCGCCCGTGTTCGTCACGCGCAGCTCGAGCGACATGCGGCCCGCATTCAATTCAATCTCGCCCGGTTCGGGGAGTAATTCACCCGGAATGCCCGGGATGTCGGTGCTGAGGTGCGTGTCGATCGTCATTTGGGGAGTTCCTAGCGAATCGGGTGATGAACCGTGACGAGCTTGGTTCCATCCGGGAACGTCGCTTCGACCTGGATATCCGGAATCATGTCTGCGACGCCCTCCATCACCTGATCACGGGTGAGGATGCCGGCGCCAGCGGACATCAATTCGGCGACGCTGCGGCCATCGCGCGCGCCCTCCATGACGGCTGCCGTAATCAACGCGATCGACTCAGGCACATTGAGCTTGAGCCCACGAGCCATTCGGCGTTCGGCGAGCAAGGCTGCCGTAAAAATCAACAACTTATCTTTTTCACGCGGGGTGAGATCCATGACGCACGTTCCAGCCGAAGTCTTAGGGAGTCTTAAACCAGCTTATGGGGTCGAAAACCATCAAATCAACATACGCGAATCTGCATCAATATTGAAGCCACAATCATTGAAGCCACAACCATTGAAGCCACTCGCATGGGAGCCACCCGAGGCGGTTCAGGTAGCCCAAATTCGCATGGCCTGGGCAGACGCGCCCAACACCGGGGGACGGGCCAATGCCCAAAGCTGTTGCGCCAACTCGGCCACAGTGTCGGCTTCATCCCCAAGAATCTTAGCGAGTACGATCCCGGAAGCCATCCGTGTGGCACCCCCCAACAGCCGCCCGTGCTGACCCGCATCCGGTTCGCTCGCGGTGGCGAGCGCGGCCCGCCATTGATCCACCAGGTCGGCATCGTCCCAAGTCGCACCTTCGCCTCCGATTGCCCACACCGATGCACAAACAACCCGTCCAGCCCATCCCGCTGATGCGCCCCAGAGCGGCGCGTCGGCAGCCGCATCGGTGGACTCCTGCCAGACCGGGCGTCCCGCGCGGTTGATCCTAATCGATTGGCGTAACCACCCCTTAGCGAAGCGCTCGCCCATCGAGCGTCGACCCAGCACGAGGCACTCGGAGCCCACCATGGCGCAATCCGCATCAAGATCAACTCGAAGGGATTGGTCCACAAAAGCACCGTCATAGACGATCGAAGGTTGGGGCAACCATTCGAATTGAGCGCCACGCGCCACCTGAATGTGGGTACTGGCACTCGCCCGCCCTCGATACCACTTCTGCGACCCCGGCGTACTTGAACGTACCCGTGCGCCTTCTTCAAGATCGATCCGCAGCCGCAGGGAATCTCCAGCCGCCAGTCCACCCGGCGGATGAACGATCATCGCGTCGACGCGGATCGGGCCACCGGGCCCAGAGGGCGCTTCGCCGTCGGATTTCAGTGCCTTGATCAGCCGCAGCGGCCCTCGATGCGTATTTTGGAGCAAAACGGTCTGCCCACGGCGGGTGCCGAAGCGCAGGTCAAGCGAAGCCGACCACTGACGTGCGAGCGGCTCGCCCACAAGGTCAGGGACCAAACTCACCTCAAACCGCCACCAACTCGCGCACGCCGTCAGACTCCATGTTGGCCCCCAAGCCCGATGCAATGACCTCACCACGCTGCAAAACCGCGTAATGATCGGCCAATGATTTCGCAAAATCGTAATACTGCTCGACCAGCAAGATTGCCATTTCCTTGCGCTCGGCCAGGCCAGCGATGACCTGCTCAATCATCTGAATGACATTGGGTTGAATACCCTCGGTGGGCTCATCCAGAATCAGCAGTCGGGGTTTGGTGACCAGCGCACGTGCGATCGCCAGTTGTTGTTGTTGCCCGCCAGAAAGATCGCCGCCGCGGCGCTTCAAGAACGTTTTGATAATGGGAAAGGTTTCGAACACCCAATCCGGAATTGCGCCATCGTTGCCCGATGCTGCCATGGCGATGCGCAAGTTTTCTTCGACCGACAAGCGCGGGAAAATTTCGCGTCCCTGTGGAACATAGCCCAGCCCCAGGCGCGCGCGTCGGTGCGGTGCAAGGTTTGAGATGTCCTGACCATCGAGCAGGATCCGTCCGGATCGAATGGGCAGAAGCCCCGTCAGGCATTTCAATAACGTGGTTTTACCGACGCCATTGCGTCCGAGCAGGGCCGTGACCTCACCCATCGGCACCTCAAGAGAAATGTCGCGCAGAACGTGACTTCCCCCGTAAAACTGGTTCAGGCCTTCAATGCGCAACATGCTCAACGCCCCAGGTACACGGACACAACTCGCTCATCGGCCCGCACTTTCGCCAGAGATCCTTCAGTCAATACGGAGCCTTCGTGCAACACGGTCACTCGGCGCGCGATCTTCTCGACGAAGGCCATATCGTGTTCCACGACGACCAATGAATGCCGGCCCTCGAGAGAAAGACATAACTCGGCTGTCTGATCGGTTTCGGCATCGGTCATCCCGGCCACCGGTTCATCGAGCAAAATGAGTTTAGGTTCTTGCGCGAGCAGCATCCCGATTTCGAGCCACTGCTTCTGGCCATGACTGAGACTACCAGCGACACGACGATGGGCCTCGCGCAAATTGACCCGCCGAAGCACCGAATCGATCTGATCGACCTGCCCCGAATCGAGCGTCGTGCGCAGCGTTGCTCGTGGCCGGCGATCTGACTTCACGGCCAGCTCCATGTTCTCGAAGACCGTGAGCGTCTCGAACACGGTTGGGCGCTGAAATTTACGCCCGATACCTGCCTGAACAATCCGATCCTCGGGCAATTTGGTGAGGTCAATGGACTGACCAAACGAGACCCGCCCAGCATCGGGCCGTGTCTTGCCCGTGATGACATCCATCATGGTGGTCTTACCCGCCCCGTTTGGACCAATCACGCAACGTAACTCACCGTCGTCGACCGAAAGCGAGAGTTCATTGAGGGCTTTAAATCCATCAAAGCTGACGCTCACCGATTCGAGATAGAGAATCGGCGCGCTCATCTCGGATTCTCCACACCGGCCGAACCACGTAAGGTGCGGAAAAATCCGATCACGCCGTTCGGCAGATACAGCGTCACCGCGACAAATAGCGTTCCCAGGAAAAACAACCAGTACTCTGGAAATGCCATCGTGAACCAGCTCTTCGCCCCGTTGACCAGCCAGGCGCCGAGGATCGGTCCAATCAGCGTGCCGCGACCACCCACTGCGGTCCAGACCGCGATTTCAATCGCATTGGCCGGGCTCATTTCACCTGGATTGATGATGCCGACCTGGGGCACGTAGAGTGCGCCCGCAATCCCACTGATGACGGCCGCGAGCGTCCAGATCGCCAGCTTGTAGCGCAAGGTGTCATAGCCGCAAAACCGCACTCGTCCCTCGGCATCTCGAATCGCCTGGAGGACCCGACCGAATCGAGTTTGCACCAACCAGCGCGAGAAGACGAAGACGGCTGCCAACATCCCAACGGTGATCGCGAGCAGGGTGGCGCGAACGGCTGGATCGGTGATTCTGAAGCCTAGCAGGGTCTTGAAATCGGTGAATCCGTTGTTACCGCCGAATCCGGTTTCGTTCCTGAAAAAGAGCAGCATCGCTGCATAGGTGAGTGCTTGCGTGATGATCGAAAAATAAACCCCGCGAATTCGTGATCGGAACGCGAACCAACCAAACACGAACGCCAGCACACCAGGCACCAGGACAACCATCAGGATGGACCAGGCGAACTGATCGCTGTTCCACCAGTGCCAGGGCAGTTGCTTCCAGTCCAGAAACACCATGAAATCTGGGAGATCGCTCTGATATTGCCCCTCGCGCCCGATGCCACGCATGAGATGCATGCCAAACACATAGCCCCCGAGCGCGAACCAGAGGGATTGGCCCAAGGAGAGGATTCCGGCATACCCCCAGATGAGGTCCATCGCGACCGCCAACATCGCGTAGCACGCAAATTTACCGGCTAGCGTGACCACATAAGACGAGGGGCGTAAAGCCGCTCCTTCCGGCAATAGAGCATGGGCGAGAGGGGCTAAAACCCCAGCCAGAAGCACCGCTGCAAGAAGCAGGAACCATTCAACTCGGCCGAATAATCGGCGCTCGACAACCAGTGGATCGTTCATATCAGGTCGAATCTTCTCAATCGTCTCAAGACTCGAGCGCGCGGCCGCGCATCGCAAATAAACCCTGGGGCCGCTTCTGAATGAAGGCGATGATCCCGACGAGGATCGCGATCTTGGCGATCACGGCCCCAACCGACGGCTCCAGGAATTTAGAGACCAGGCCCAGACCGAAGCCCGCGAACACCGTCCCAGCCAGTTGTCCGACGCCCCCAAGAACCACGACCATAAAGGAATCAATGATGAAACTCTGGC
>CAIPGD010000344.1 GCA_903864485.1 uncultured bacterium
AGCCCCTAGCCGAGCACGCGCGCGACGGATTTGACCTGACCGACAACGGCGGCCCCGCGCTCGCGGCACTCGACGAGGCACGCTACTGTCTGCACTGTCACAAACAGGGTAAGGACAGCTGCGCCCACGGCCTCAGTGGGCCCAAGCCTGTGCCGCAGATTGTGCCGAGCGCTGTTTCGAGCGCTGTTTCGAGGGTTGTGCCGATCAGGTCAGATCCACTCGCTGGATGCCCGCTCGAGGAACGAATCAGCGAGTTCTTATTCGCACGGACGCAGGGACTACCGGTAACGGCTCTCGCGCTGATCATGATTGAGAACCCGTTTTGCGCAGCAACGGGTCATCGCATTTGCAATGACTGTTCTAAGGCGTGTGTGTTTCAGCAGCAGACGCCCGTCGACATACCACGCGCTGAAACGCGGACCCTTCGGGATGTGCTCGAGCTGCCCTGGGGATTCGAGATCTATTCGCTTTTGACGCGATGGAATCCGCTGAATCTCAACCGACCTGTGCCGCGTCCGCCAACCGGACACAAAGTACTCGTTGCTGGACTCGGTCCGGCCGGCTTCACGCTGGCCCATCATCTGATGCAGGATGGTCATGCCGTGTTCGCGGTGGATGGCCTCAAGATTGAACCGCTCGAACACCAGATTGCGTTTGAGCCGATCATTGAAATCGAATCGCTCATCGAGCCGCTCTCGAAGCGGATTCCGCGCGGGTTTGGTGGCGTTGCGGAATATGGAATCACTGTCCGGTGGGACAAGAATTTCCTGACCTTGATCCGACTCTTGCTGGAGCGCCGTGAAGGATTCGCGTTAGCCGGAGGCGTTCGCCTGGGTGGCACGATCACGCTCGATGATGCCTTCGCGATGGGGTTTGATCATGTCGCACTCGCTACCGGGGCAGGTGCGCCGTCGATGATCGATATTCCCGGCGGACTGGCCCGGGGTGTTCGGACCGCGAGTGATTTCCTGATGGCCTTGCAATCGACCGGCGCGGCCCGACGCGACTCGGTCGCAAACCTTCAGATTCGAATGCCTGTCGTGGTCATCGGCGGTGGCCTGACCGCGATCGATACCGCCACCGAAGCGGGCGCCTACTACGTCTTACATGTTGAACGATTCCTTGATCGAGAAGAATCGATCATCGCATCGATCACTGAATCGATCACCCCATCGATCACGGGATCAGTCCCAGCGCATGACCGATCTGCAGAAGATCAGTTGATCGCTGAAGAGTTCATCGCGCATGGCCGCGCCGTCCGTGCCGAACGTGCAGCAGCCGCCGTGAGTGGGCGGCAACCAAACTTCGGGCCGTTGCTGGCGGCCTGGGGTGGTGTGACCGTGGTTTATCGTCGTTCGTTAGTCGAAAGTCCCGCCTACCGACTGAACCCTGAAGAGCTCGAAAGTGCGCTCAATGAGGGGGTCAAGATCGTCGAAAATCGGGCTCCGATCGAGATCGAAACCGACGAGTTTGGTGCTGCGCGCGCGGTTTGGTTCAAGCGAAACGCTCAAACCGATCTGTTGGCGGCGGAACCAGACTCGATTCGACTGCCGGCACGATCCATTTTCATCGCGGCAGGCACCCGGCCGAATACGGTCGCAGCCACCGAGCCAGGCAATGCGCCCCTGCGACTGCAAGGCGAATGGTTTTTGGCGACCAACGAACTCGGTGAACCCGTTGTGCCTGAGTTCCATCCAAAGCCAGCCACTGCGCAGGTATTGGCGGGTCGACGCGAGGACGGCCGCTTTGTTTCATTTTTCGGCGACCTGCATCCGAGTTGGTCCGGCAGCGTTGTCCGGGCGATGGCATCTGCGCTAAGAGGGCATCCGGTCATTTCCCGAGTACTCGCCAACCGGGCGCCGGCCGATCCGCGTCCCTTTACGAATTTTGCCGAAGACTGTCAGAGCCGGCTGACCGCGACGGTCGTCAGGGTTGAACACCTCGCCCCGCACATTCTCGAAATCGTGATCCACGCGCCGATGGCGGCCCAAAATTTCCAACCCGGGCAGTTCTTCCGGTTACAAAATTTTGAATCACCGACCAGCTCGTCCAAATCACCGACAGGTTCAACCTCGAGTCCCCGCCCAACAATCACCGCGATTGAGCCCCTCGCGCTGACGGGCGCCTGGGTCGACCGGTCAGCCGGAATGATCGGAACTGTCGTTCTGGAAATGGGGGCTTCGTCTAACGCGTGTGCCCACTTGCAAGAAGGCGAGCGGGTTGTTCTGATGGGGCCAACGGGAGCGCCGACCGCAATCCCGAGCCGCGAAACCGTCGTTCTCATTGGCGGTGGACTCGGTAACGCGGTCCTGTTCTCGATCGGCGCCGCGATGCGCGCCGCCGGTTCAAGGGTGTTGTATTTCGCGGGATATCGAAGCACCGCAGATCGCTTTCGGGTCGCTGATCTCGAGGCAGCGGCCGACACCGTTGTCTGGTGCTGCGATGAAGCGCCAGGGTTCACGCCGGGCCGGGCACAGGACTTCACGTTTCAGGGCAACGTTGTCGAAGCGATGAAGGCCTACGGCGAAGATTTGCTGGGGCCCGGGGTCGGCCAACCCATCCGTCTGCAAGAAGCCAACCGACTGCTCGCGATTGGCTCGGACCGGATGATGGCCGCCGTCGCCAAAGCCCGTCACCACCTTCTCAAAGAGGTTCTGTCAGCGGATCACGTCGCGCTAGGCTCGATCAACTCCCCCATGCAGTGCATGCTCAAGGGCGTCTGCGGAGAATGTCTGCAATGGTTACGCGACCCCGAAACCGGGCAAACAAGATTTGTCTTCAGCTGCCAAACCCAAGATCAGCCGCTCGATGCCGTCGATTTTTCCGTGCTGCACCAGAGGCTCGCTCAAAATCGGCTGGAAGAGTCCCAAACTCTGCACTGGCTCGACGCTTGCGTCCGAACGAATGCGCCAGCAATGTAACTATTTAACGAAAATCCACCGCACTGCGGCAATGTTGCATTGCAACATCCTCCTGACACTCGCATAATTACCCTGTCTTCAATTTGTTTTTCAGAATCCCGCCAGGCCCCGGTGGGTTCAGTCTGATTTCCTCGGGCAAGGAATCCTTCGATGCTCTACCAGGTCCGTGAAATGCAGCGCGCGCTGCTGAATCCGCTCTCCAACTGGGCCGATTCAGTCTCCAAGCTCTACGCCAACCCGTATAGCCCCTTCTCCTACATGCCGATGGCGCGACGCTACGCGGCAGGGCTCGAACTCCTGCATCGTCTCGGGAAAGACTACGACAAGCCGGCTTGGGGTCTCGACAGTACCATCGTCGATGGCGTTGAAGTCCCGGTTTTCGAGCGCGTTGAGACCGTCAAACCGTTTTGCCGTCTGCTCAAATTCGAGCGCATCCTGCCGGACTCGATGGCGACCCGCCAACGTGACCCGTCCGTTTTGATCGTTGCGCCCCTCTCCGGCCACCATGCGACGCTGCTGCGCGACACCGTTCGCGCCATGCTTCCGGCCCATGAGGTCTATGTGACCGACTGGCTTGATGCCCGTATGGTGCCGCTGACCGCCGGCCCCTTTCACCTCGATGATTACGTTGACTACATCATCCAGTTCATCCGCCGCCTTGGCCCCGATTTGCATGTGATCTCGGTCTGTCAGCCGACGGTGCCCGTGTTGGCTGCCTTCTCGATCCTGTCTACGATTGGGGACGAAGCAATTCCGCGCTCGATGACCATGATGGGCGGCCCGATTGACTCGCGGCGCAGCCCGACCGAAGTCAACAATCTGGCCGAGACCCACAGCATCCAGTGGTTCAAACAGAATCTGATTCATGACGTCCCGAACAAGTACCCCGGGGCAGGACGACTGGTTTACCCCGGTTTTCTCCAGCACACGGGCTTCGTGGCGATGAATCCGGACAGACACTTCCGGTCTCATTGGGACTTTTACAAGGACCTCGTTCGTGGCGATTTAGAGGACGTCGATTCTCATATCAAGTTCTACGACGAATACAATGCCGTCCTTGACCTACCGGCCGAGTACTACCTAGAGACCGTTGAAAAGGTTTTCCAGGAGCATCTGCTGCCACTGGGGTTGTGGGATGTGATGTTTGAGGGCCACTCTATCCGAGTCGCCCCAGAGGACATCACGGTCCCGTCGCTACTCACGATTGAGGGCGAGCTGGACGACATTTCGGGTAGTGGTCAGACCGAAGCTGCGCAAGATCTGTGTCGGAATATTCCGGAAAATCGACGGCATCATTTGACGGTCGAAGGCGCCGGACACTATGGCATTTTCAGCGGTCGACGCTGGCGCGAGACGATCCAGCCAAGAATTGCCCGCTTCATCCGCGAGTCAATCGCCGAAGTGCCAACTCATTCGCCCGTTCCGTCGCCAACCCATTCGCCCGAACATTCGGCCGCGGAGAAAGCCCCTGCAGCACCGACCAAGACCCGTGCCCGACGGGTATCGGCCTGAGTCTTATTGATTCGGTCTGAGGCGGTTTGGACGCAGTATTTGGACGCAATATTCAACGCCCACATCGAGGCGATTAACGCCCTCTTGCCGCAGACTCAGTGCCGGCGATGTGGCTTTGAGGCCTGCCGCCCCTATGCGGAGGCGCTGGCTCGAAACGAAACGCTCCCAAACCGCTGCCCCCCCGGTGGCGACGAGGGCGCGGCCCGTCTGGCGGCTTTCCTCAATCGGCCCACCACTCCAGTCGATCGGTCATGCGGCGAACCCGGTCCGCTCAAAGTCGCCCGAATTCGCGAAGTCGACTGCATCGGCTGTACCAAATGCATCCTTGCTTGCCCGGTCGACGCCATATCAGGCGCTTCGCGCTGGATGCATGCTGTCATCGAATCCCGTTGCACCGGTTGCGAACTCTGTTTGCCCCCCTGCCCGACCGACTGCATCGAAATGGTTGAGGTCAACGATTCATCATCCTGGTCATCCGAGCAGGCCGACGCTGCTCGATCTCGCTACGAAGCACGCACGGAGCGATTGAGTAAGGCCCAGGCGCGCAGTCTCGAGACCCCCGAAGACCGCCGACGGGCGCTGGTCGCGCAGGCCCTCGAGCGCGCCACCCAACGGCGCGAATCAGCACGCAAAGCCAGCGCGTGAAACTCGCCGACCGTCAAGCCCTGTTCGAGCGTTTTGCGGCCGCCAACCCAACGCCCACGACCGAGTTGCTTTGGACGACTCCGTTTGAGTTGCTCGCTGCCGTGCTTTTATCGGCGCAGGCCACCGACCGCAGCGTCAATCTCGCGACCCGTGGGCTATTCGCGGTCGCCAACACGCCCGCTTTGATTCTGGCTCTTGGGGTGGAAGGACTGATCCCACATATTCAAACGATCGGGTTATTTCGCAGCAAAGCACGTCACCTCATCGAAACCTGCCGGATCCTGATCGAAGAGCATGATGGCGTCGTACCGGGCAACCGGGAGGCACTTGAACGCCTTCCCGGGGTTGGCCGCAAGACGGCCAATGTGGTTCTCAACACGGCCTTTGGCGAACCAACCATGGCTGTCGATACGCATATTTTTAGAGTCGCTAACCGGACCGCGCTGGCAAAGGGCAAGACCCCACTCGCGGTGGAGTTGGGACTTCTCAAACGGATCCCTTCGGCCTATCTCAAAGACGCGCACCACTGGCTCATTCTTCATGGCCGTTATGTGTGCAAAGCCCGCCGCCCCGAATGCTGGCGCTGCCCGGTGATCGATCTCTGCGGCTTTCGCGACAAAGTCCCCGCCCCGCTATGAACCTGTTTAATCCATCGCGCGACGAAGTTCGGCGCTTTTTTCTCGATACCTGGCGAAAAGTCGTGGAGCGACTCCCGCTCACGCCGATGGAGATGCACGCGCGCGATCGTATGCTGTTACACCCGGAATACCATCCGCTCCTTAACGCTGGCGAGTCGTCTCTGGACCACGAATTCACGCCCGAGACCGGTCAGACCAATCCTTTCCTTCACTTGTCTCTGCATTTGGCCATTGCCGAGCAACTGCAAATTGATCAGCCCCCGGGCTTGCGATCGGCTTATCAACAATTAGTTGGCGCTGGACATTCCGAGCACGAGGCCGAGCACGTTATTCTGGACTGCCTTGCGGAGACGCTCTGGCGATCGCAACGCGATCGAACCGAGCCCGACGGTCTTGCGTACATCCGCTGTGTGCAATCCCACGCAAAACGACCCCTGGCCGGGACCTAAATCAGCAGGTCAGGCATCAGATGGGAACGCGATCTCTGGTCATCATGGGCGTCGCTGGCTGCGGCAAGTCAACCTTGGCGGCCCTTTTGGCCCAAGAGCTCGGCCTGCAACTGGTGGAAGGCGACGATCACCATCCTGAACAGAATCGACAAAAAATGCAGGCTGGAATCCCGCTGACGGATGAAGACCGTGCAGGTTGGCTGGATCGCCTGGCCCAGTCGCTCTCCGAATACCCCGAGGGGCTGGTGGTGACCTGCTCCGCCTTGCGTCGACGTTACCGTGATCGCCTGCGGGCGGCAGCGCCTGATCTGCGTTTCGTGCATCTCGAAATCGAGCCCGAGGAGGCCCTCAGGCGCGTGTCGTCTCGTGGCTCCCATTTCTTTGGGCCAGGGCTAGTCGAAAACCAATTTGCGACGCTTGAATCCCCTGCTCAGGAACCAGGGGTTTTGTGCCTGCGCGCAATCGATCCGCCCGAGCAACTCGCAGCGCAAATCTCCGCCTGGTTGCGCTAGGGCGAGCCAGGGCCAGCTCAGGGGGCCAGGTCAGGGGGCCAGCTGGGGCGAATTCGGGACGCTGCCGCGCCAATCGAGATCGCTCGTCGCCACTTCGCCAAAACTCACTCCTGCGCGATTGGCGGCAGCGATAATAGGCCAGGCGGTATAAGGCATTCCCAACAGGGGCCAGGGGTCGTTCCATCTCCAGGAAACATCTCGGGTCGAGAACAATTGAGCGACCCCCTGAAAGAGCGCGCGCCCGAATGGCTTTTTTTGGACCTCGGTCAGGCACGCCCAAAATTGCTGTAGCCGCCGCTCCGGGCGCAGACGAAGTTGCTCGACCGAGGCGGGGTCAGTGATTGCCGACCCCAAATCAGCCTGCGCAAAAAAATGAATCCCACTCGTTGCACGCGGATTGCACTCAATGGCAAATGGTCGGTCTAAACCATCGACGATGAAGTCAAACGAAAGGAATCCGCTCCAGTGTGTGGCCTTGGCGAAGGCCTGAACCCAGTCCTCGATACCGGGGTGATCAACCCGCTCAAAGGACACCGCAACCGACCCAGAAATTTGAGCGGCCCGGTACACCACGGTGCCTAGGCAGCGCCCCTCGTGGACCACACTACACGTGCTGTAAACCGACCCCTCGACCCAGGCCTGCGCGATGAGACCTGGGCCGATGGACTGATCCAGCGCGTCGGCCAGCGACTGAAAGATTCTCACCCCCCGGCCTCCGCAGGACAGCCGTGGTTTGACGACGACCGGGCCTAAACCCAGACCCGCCGCTAGACCCGCCGCTAGACCCGCCGCGAGCCCGGCTCTGCCTCCAGCTTCCGGCTTATCGCCCGCGGATTCGCCCGCGGATTCGCCCGCGGATTCGGCCGTCACCGGCAGGGCAATGGTTTTCGGTACTGGCAAACCCAATGATTCTGAATACTGAATAAATCCAAATTTATCGTATAACGTTCGAACCTGATCCGGAGGCATGGTGAACAGACGGAGACCACACTGATTCAACGTCCCGTAAAGCGCTGTCACATGCATCGTTTCTTCGGAAACGGGAACAACCAACCCAACCGATTCATCGTCGATGATTTGTTGTAAATCGCGAAGGTATTGCTCCGGATCGAGCGTGGGCGCAGTGACGCGAAACGATCGGCTAACGGCGCGTGAAACGCCCGTCAAATGACGCGCATAGGGCTCGGCCACGATCACACGCCAGCCAGTCGCATGAAGCGCACGCGCAATATCAAGTGCCTTGGGCAAGCGACCCAGGGTAATCAGGGCAGTTTTCGCCGTTGACGCATTCGCCCCGATTGAAGCCGCAGACGCGGTCGATGCGCCCTCCATCGACTCCCCTTATCCCTTGACCCGGGTGACGCGACACACAATCTGGTGAGCGGGTCGGGTAGTGAGCCGGGCCGCAGGCCGGACCGCGCCGCGCGAGACGACTTCAAAATTGAAGTCGCGGATGAGACGGGCGATGACCAAGGTTGCCTCGACGGTCGCAAACGCAGCGCCCGAGCACACGCGGGGTCCGAGACCAAAGGGCAGGTAGGTACCGGCCTGGATTGCCACCTCACGCTCGGGTGAGAAGCGATCAGGGTCAAAGCGATGCGGATCGCGCCAATACTGGGTATGGCGATGCATGACCCAGGGCGACACGATCACGAGCGCACCGCGCTTGACCGGATAGTCACCAAGGCGAGTCGACTCAAGGGCGACCCGGGGCAAAAAGGTGATCGGAGGGTAGAGCCTGACGGTCTCGCGAAAAACATTGCGCACAAAACTCAGGCGCTTGACGTGTTCGAGTCCAATCGGCCCATCGCCCACAACCGCTTTGACCTCGGTTCGAATCCGTTGCACGAGTTCAGGCCGAATCGCCAGGAGGTAGAAGACCCAGGTCAGAGCACTGGCGCTCGTTTCATGACCAGCCAGAAACAGCACTCCCAGCTGGTCGATCAACTCATCGCGCGAAAAACCTTGACCACATTCGTCGCGGGCCGCAATGACGGCTGCAGCGATGTCGTCAAAGTCCGCTCCCTTGACCAGATGGGTATCCAACAACTCGCCAAGGTGGTTCCGGATACTCGCGCATGCGGCGAGCACATCAGGACGCTGCGGTGGCTTGGTCCAGGCCGGATCAAAGATCAGGCGCAGGATGTTGACCTGGGCGACGCTGCGCTCAAAGATCGAAAACGCCTCGAACACCTCATGCGTCGTTTGGCTCTTGAGGCTGGTCGAAAACACGGTTCGGCAGATGATGTCGGCAGTCAGATGACTCATCGCCAGGTCGAGCGAAAACGATTCATTGCGGTCGGCGCGATCACCCAATTCCTGCTCGGCATCGTCAAGACTTGCCTGCATGGCTGGCATCGCGCGGTCGATGCGCATCTGTGAGAGCGACGGATCCATCAAACGCCGCTGACGCAACCAGGTGTCCCCGTCAGACACGAACATTGAATTACCGATCAGTGGGTCGAGCGCATTGACCATCAGGTCGCTCTTCGGGAACCGTTCACGGTCGTCAATCAAAACCCGCCGGACCAGGTCGGGCGAATTCACCACAATCGTCGACCGGCGTGACCATCCAAGCGGTCCAATCCCCATTCGGTACGCCTGTGCCGGCAACAGGCTCAGCAGATCGCCACCGTCTCGGACCATGGCGCGCACGAGCGAGGGCAGCGCGGATCGGGCGCGCGGGTGCGGCGGCTCAAACCAGGGGCTCACAGACATCGCGACCGAATCCAGCGAAGGTTAA
>CAIPGD010000345.1 GCA_903864485.1 uncultured bacterium
GGCCCCTACCAATCGCCCATGGAGGATGGCATGCAGCATTTTCATGAGTGGTGCCGCCGCGAACTTTATGTCTAGTCCACTCATCACGGTTGACGAGTTACTCAGTGCGCAGGCCCGAGCAGGGCAAGCAGGGGGCACTCAAATCCTGCTGGTCGACTGCCGTCACGATTTGATGAAGCCCGAGGCCGGCACACAGGCCTATCTGCAGGGTCACTTGCCGGGGGCGGTTCACTTGAACCTCGACACCGATCTCGCAGACCACTCGGCGGGTCTTTGCGGCGGCCGTCACCCGTTACCGACCCGCGAACGGGTTAAGACTCGCCTCGAGTCGATCGGGCTGTCGGAGCAAACGCATCTTGTCGCTTATGACTCCGATGGCGGTAGCTTTGCGGCGCGACTGTGGTGGTTAACTCAATGGCTGGGCCATGAGCGAGTCAGCGTCCTCGACGGAGGCCTGCCCGCATGGTTGGGTGCCGGCCTCGCGCTGACCACTGAAGTCCCGTTGCCCACGCCCGGCACACTGCGCCTGAGAACGCCTTTGGTGGCCTGGGTCGATGTTGACACGGTCGCCGCCGACGCCGCGGCACAACGGCGAGTCGTGCTCGATGCCCGTGCGCCAGCCCGTTTTTCAGGAGCGCAAGAACCGCTCGACCCCGTCGCAGGGCATATCCCAGGCGCCCTGAACCGGTTCTGGCAAACCAATCTAGCGGCTGACGGTCGCTTCCAATCCCCCGATCACTTGCGGGCTGAGTTCCTTTCGCTCCTGAACGGGCGGCCAGCCGACACCGTCGTCCATCAATGTGGTTCAGGAGTGACTGCCTGCCATAACCTTCTGGCGATGGCCCATGCGGGGCTCAGCGGGGCTTTGCTCTATGCAGGATCCTGGAGCGAATGGTGTAGCGACCCATCGCGGCCAGTCGCCACCGGGGCCTGAGAACCGAAGGACGTAGCAGCTCTGGGCGGAACACCTCAGTGCTGATGCAGCACATTGGCTAAAGCGGCAGCAATCGCGACGCCAACCCCCAGCAACACCACCTGAAAAGCGGCCTGGCGGAGTTGATTGGGATGTTCGCGGTGCAGTGACGGAACAATATCGGCCAAAGCAACATACAAGAACCCAGCGGCGGCAATCGACAGGGCTGCGGGCAGCAACTGGCGCGCATCGTCGAGCACCATCCAGCCGACGACGCCGCCGACCACTGATGCCAGGCTCGACAACAAATTGAACGCAAAGGCGCGGGCGCGGGTGTAGCCCGCATTCAACAAGACAATGAAATCGCCCACCTCCTGGGGAATTTCATGCGCCGCCACGGCAGCGGCGGTGACCCAGCCCAGTGACTGATCAGCGAGAAACGCTGCTGCGATCAGGATCCCGTCGGTGAAGTTATGGACCGAGTCGCCAATCAGGATCAACGCGCCCCCAGGGCCCGCCGCCTCCCGATCATGACCATGATGGTGATGGTGCCCGTCGCCCTCATGATGATGACTGTGGCGCAGGATCTCGAGTTTTTCGAGCCCAAAGAACGCCAGCAGCCCAACAAGTAACCACACACCGATCAGATGGATATTGCCGCCGCGCTCGAGCGCCTCAGGCAACAGGTGCAAGGTACTGGTGGCTAATAACAACCCGGCCGAAAGGCTAACAAGCGAGCGCAATAGCCCGGCCACGAGCCCGAAGGTCAGAAGCGCGGCAGCCACCAGGGAGAGCGCGCCGCCGGCCAGGGTGGCAGTCACAATTCCGGCCAGGGTGTCCAGACCTGGCGTGTGGATCAGCGCGCTCAATGGGCCTGGTCCCAATTAGGCCCAATGCCGACCTCGGCCATCAGCGGGACTTTCATGGTGGCTACTGCAGCCATTCGGGCGGGAATTTCAGTCCTTGCCCAGTCGAGTTCGGTGGGTGGGACTTCCAGCACGAGTTCGTCATGGACTTGCATGATCAGTCGCGATTGTCTGCCTTCCTGATCGATGACGTCCTGGACCGAAATCATCGCGAGTTTGATGAGATCGGCGGCTGTGCCCTGCATCGGCGCGTTGATCGCCGCGCGCTCGGCACCGGCCCGACGCGGCCCGTTGGGCGACTTGATTTCGGGCAGCCAGAGCCGTCGGCCAAAGACGGTCTCGACAAATCCATCGCGCTTGGCTCGCGCACGGGTCGCCTCCATGTATCGCGCGACACCAGGATAACGGTCAAAGTAGCGATCGATCCAGGCCTTGGCTGCATCGCGCCCGATTCCAAGGTTTTGGGCCAGACCGAATGCGGTCATGCCATAAATCAGTCCAAAGTTGATCACTTTGGCATAACGACGCTGCTCCGAAGTAACACCCTCCGGGGTGGTCCCGAATACTTCTGCGGCCGTTGCACGGTGCACGTCCTGACCTTCGTTGAAGGCGCGCAGCAAGGCTTCATCTTCGCTGAGATGCGCCATGATCCGCAGTTCGATCTGCGAATAATCGGCCGAGACAATCGACCATCCGGGCGGCGCAATAAACGCTTCACGAATGCGTCGGCCCTCGGGCGTGCGGATCGGAATGTTCTGCAAATTGGGGTCTGATGAAGCGAGCCGTCCGGTCACCGCAACCGCCTGTGCATAACTGGTGTGGACCCGACCGGTTCGCGGATTCACCATCCGCGGCAGCTTGTCGACATAGGTGCTCTTGAGCTTCGAGAGACTGCGCCAGTCAAGCACCGCACGCGGCAACGGAAAGTCGAGGGCGAGTTTTTCCAGAACCTCTTCATCGGTGCTCGGCGCTCCGCCCGCGGTCTTTTTAACCACGGGCAGCTTGAGTTGATCGAACAGCAGCTCACCGAGTTGTTTGGGCGAACCCAGATTAAAGGGCTGCCCGGCCAGTTCGTGGGCATGGCGCTCGAGTTGCAAAATCTTGACTGCGAGCTCCTCACCCTGCCGGGCCAACATGGCGCAATCGACCAGCACACCGTGCCGCTCGATGCGTTGCAGGACCCGTGCCACCGGCAACTCGATCGTTTGGTAGAGCGCAGCCAACCGGGGTTCGGCCTGCAGCTTGGGCCAGAGATGCTGATGGAGCTGCAGCGTGACTTCGGCATCTTCGGCGGCATAGTGCGCAGCCACCTCAACCGAAACCTGGTCAAACGAGATCTGTGATGCCCCTTTGCCGGCGACCGATTCATACGAAACGGTGGCACGTCCGAGCCAGCGCTCAGCGAGTGACCCAAGGTCATGGCGTCGGTGGGCCTCGAGCACATAGCTCTCGAGCAATGTGTCGTGCGCGATACCGGCCAAGGCAATGCCGTGATTCTGCAAAACATGCTCGTCATATTTGAGATGCTGACCGACCTTGGCTGCCAATGGGTCTTCAAGCCAAGGTTTTAGCCGCTCCAGAACAAGCGCCAGCGGCAGCTGATCGGGCATCGCTGCGTAGTGATGCCCGACCGGAACGTAGCACGCCACCCCCGGCTCTACCGCCAGCGAAAGGCCCACCAATTTGGCGATCATGGCGTCCAGCGAGGTCGTTTCCGTATCAAAACCAACCAGCGGACACGCCTTGATTCGGGCGATCCACGCGTCGAGTTGCTCGACCGTGAAGACGGTTTCGTAGTGCAGTGCGTCCGGTGGGCCGGGCCGGTCATCCTGGCCATCGGACGAGGCCGAGCGGTCCACTACGGTGATTGCTCCACCCGCTGCAGGTCCCACTTCAAGTCCCGCTGCAGGCCCCGGTCGGTCTTCAGATCCAACATCGCCCGCGAGGCGCGCCCGCAGTTCTTTTTGCCAGGTCCGGAAACCCCAGCGCTCATAGAAAGCCAGCAGGCGCTGGTCATCTTCGGCTTGAAGCGCCAATACATCCGGACCCGAAAGATGGGTCGACAGGTCACAGTCGCAGCGCACGGTCACCAGTTCGCGAGCAGTCGGCAGCCAATCGAGGGCTTGGCGGAGGTTTTCCCCAACGACCCCCGATACTCGATCAGCGGCAGCCATCACCCCGTCGAGCGATCCGTATTCAGCAATCCATTTGACCGCGGTTTTCGGCCCGACTTTGCTGACCCCCGGGACGTTATCAACGGTATCGCCCACCAAAGCCAACCAATCGATAATGCGATCGGGCGGCACGCCAAAGCGCTCCTGAACGCCTGCGGCGTCCATTGGTTGGGGAGGGCTGCCGTCGCGGGTCATTGTGTTCACCAAAACACATTGGTCGCCCACGAGCTGGGCCAGATCCTTATCGCCAGTCGCAATGACCGAACGCATCCCAAGCGCCTGTGCCTGCGTCGCGAGGGTGCCGATCACATCGTCGGCTTCGACCCCGCTCACTACCAGGACCGGCCAACCGAGGGCCGAGACAAATTCCTTCAGCGGATCAATCTGCCGCGCAAGGTCTTCCGGCATCGAGGCCCGATTGGCCTTGTACTGGTCATACAGCGCGTCGCGGAACGTGGGTCCCGGTGCATCAAACACCACCGCGCCGAACCGGGCCCCGCCATGCAAGCGATGGTCGGCCCGGAGCCGACGCAACATCGCCGCCACGCCGTACAACGCGCCAGTTGGTTCGCCCCCCGCGTTTCGCAGATCGGGTAGCGCATGGAACGCACGATACAAATACCCAGAACCATCGACCAACAGCAATGATTCGCCCGCCACGTCCGACATGCCAACGTCCCCAAAACACTGATTATCGCTGATCCACTTCAAAGGCCCGTTGGCGCGCTGGCTTAGCGGCTTCAGGCTTTGATAGAATCCGGTGGCGACCTCCATCGCCGCTGCACCACCCGCAACCCCGAGAAAAAAGCGCAGTCGCGTCGATGGCCGTCTTTACCGCCGTTTCTGACTCAGATCTCGAACCCTTTCTAGGGCGGTTCGATGTCGGTCATCTGGTGTCTCTTGAGGGCATCGTGGCTGGAATCGAAAATACGAATTACCGAGTCACAACCGAACGCAAGGGCCAGAAACAGCGCTTTGTACTGACCTTGTTCGAACGCCTCAACGCGGAGCAGTTACCGTTTTATCTGGAACTAATGCGTCATCTGGCATTGGCCGGAATCCCCTGCCCCAATCCGGTGCCAGACCACGACGGGCAGATTCTGGGCACCCTCGCTGGAAAACCGGCCACCCTCGTGACCTGGCTTCAGGGCAAAGAACTTACCGATCCCAGTCCACAGGCCTGCGCCCGAATCGGGTCTGTGCTGGCCCGAATGCACCTGGCTACAAAAGATTTCCCTGGTGTCCAACCCAATCTGCGAGGCCTCACCTGGTGGCGCGAGGTCACGCCGCAACTCTTGCCATTTTTACCCGAAGCGCAAGCGTGGCTTCTGGAACATGAACTGGGGTATCAGATTGCGCAGGATTTGACGTCGTTGCCGCGCTCGGCGGTTCATGCCGATCTCTTTCGCAACAACGTGCTTTTCGAGGGTGACGAGGTCGGGGGTGTCATCGACTTTTA
>CAIPGD010000346.1 GCA_903864485.1 uncultured bacterium
AGGTCGTGCCGTGATTGCCAGGTCCAAATACCGCAGCCGCAGCGCCATGAGCGACGACGGCGCCGATCGGGACCCCCGACCCAAGTCCCTTGGCCAGCGGCATGACGTCGGGCAGAACCCCTCCCCATTGATGTGCAAACCAGCGACCAGTCCGTGCTGTCCCGCACTGGACTTCATCAATCATCAATAACCACCCCTTGGCGTCGCATATGCGGCGCGCGGCGTGCAGGTAGTCGATATTTGCTGGCTTAATTCCCCCCTCGCCCTGAATCGCCTCTAGAAAGATCGCAACCACGTTGGGCCGGGTTTGGGCGATTTCTTCGAGGGCGGCGGTGTCATTCAGGGGGACACGGACGAAGCCAGGCACCAGAGGCGCAAATCCTTTTTGAACCTTTGTATTTCCGGTTGCCGACAAAGTCGCGAGCGAGCGCCCATGAAACGCGTGTTCGTAGACGATGATTTCAGGCGAATCAATTCCTCGATCGTGGCCGTACTTGCGTGCGATCTTGATCGCAGCCTCGTTGGCTTCGAGACCCGAATTGCAAAAGAACACATTGGTCATCCCGGACCGTTTCACCAGTTCGTGCGCCAGAGCCTCTGCCAGCGGATTTTCAAACAGATTGGAATGATGAATTAACCGACCCACCTGATCGCGCAGCGCTTCAACGAGGGCGGGGTGTCCATGGCCCAGCGTGTTGACGGCAATCCCGGACAGCGCGTCGAGATAACGCTTGCCGGCTGCATCAAATAGCCACACCCCTTCGCCACGCACAAATGCGACCGGCTGCGGCGCGTAGGTGGGCATCAGGCAAGATACTGGGGTTTGTACTATGGGGATTTGGGGTGCGTTCATGAGGGATCAAAGCCAGGTTTTTGGCAACGAACCGATCATTGTAGGGGATCGGACGATCCTGCGCACCATGCAGGGCCCCCGGCGATGATCGACCTCAAGCGTCCGGTCAATTTTTTGATCGTCGGAGTGACCCTGGCCGGGCGTACGTTCCGACCGAGTGACTGGGCCGATCGCCTGGCCGGCATCATGTCTGGGTTTCGCCCCCCGGGGAGTGGGCCCGCTACACATTTGGGGTACTCCCCCTGGGTTCAACCGGTCCTGATCGATGGCGAGCGAGGGGTCAGTGTTGACGCCGCTTTAGCGGCGCAAGAACCAATGGCGTACGCCTTCCTGGTTAATTTTGCTCGCGATAACGAATTGCAGGTTCGCGTAGCCGGCAAGCTCTGAAGTTCGGCCCTAGATTGGGCCCCAGAGACTCAGCCTTTGACGCGGTTCCTGTACTCGGCAGTTCGGGTATCGATCTCGATCCGATCGCCGATTTCGACGAACGCGGGTACGGGCAATTCAAACCCGGTGGGTTTGATTCGGGCCGGCTTCATCACTTTGCCCGAGGTGTCACCCTTAACCGCGGGTTCGGTGTATTCGACTTCGCGGACCACACTCGTTGGCATTTCGACCGAAATCGCCCGCCCATCATAAAAAACAACGTCACAGGCCATGCCTTCATCGATGTAGTTCAGGGCATCGCCCATCGACTCAGACTCGACTTCGTACTGATTGTAGTCAGCGTCCATGAAGACATAGAGCGGATCAGCGAAGTACGAATACGTGACTTCTCTTTTGTCGAGTACCAGCACGTCGAACTTGTCGTCGGCGCGGAACACGGTTTCGGTACCTGATCCGTTGAGCAGGTTTTTCATCTTCATTTTGACAACGGCGGCGTTGCGGCCGGACTTGTTGTACTCGGCCTTAATGACCACCATGGGGTCTTTGCCGACCATCAAAACGTTGCCAGTGCGTAGTTCCTGCGCGGTCTTCATCGAGAGTCCAATCGAGAGTGCCGAAGGCGGTGGAAAAGAGTCGACCGCGATTCTAGCCGATCGCGCAAAAACGCACTGAGCGATTGGATGAGCGATGGGCCAGCGGCCAGTTGGCGCGACCAGTCGGCGGCCCCCTGTTTCAATTCGGGTAGATGTTTGATCCAGCCGTGCCAGGCCGCTGCAAGATGCGCGGCTTCGCCAAGGTCCCAGGCGCGGGCCAGCGCGGCCTGCGCGGCCGTCGCGGCTTCCGGCAAGAATGGTCGCCACCGCGCCAGCCAGGCTTCGAGCTGCTCCCGGTGCGACTGGTCCGCCTGCCGATAGGGCTGCCAGATGAAGGGAATCGCGGCCCAATGAGCCCGCACCAGGGAGTCCTCCCCCCGGACAAAGGCGGCCGTGCAGGACCAAAGCAAGCGATCAAAATCCCGCTGGGCAACCCAACCAAAGGCGTGAACTCGAAGGTTCCCCCGGCGGTTCGTCGGTGCTGGGCCTGACGGTAGCAGCAAGAGCATCGGGGGGCCATTTGCAAGCGTTTCGATCAGCGCATCGACCGGCGCATCAGGGTAGCCAAACACCAGCACTGCCGGCAGCTTGCGGTCTGCCTCTTGAACTCCGAGTCCAGCCAGAAATGTCTCGCGTTCGAGCGCGTCGGAGCGGAACTGGTCTCGGTCTTGCAACAGATTGGGTTCGCGCAGCAACCCCCCAGTCGATGAATCGAATCCCGGAAAGAAGAAGATTTCGTCGAGCCCGTTGGTCCGATTGGGGGATGCGAGCGTATGACATGACTCGGTCCAGGACTGGGGCGTCAAGTGCTCCAAATTGATCCAGACCGGGGGCGGTTGCTGCTTGCCCATCGACTCCAGGACGCGGTCAGGCAGCCGACAGCCGAAGGTCGAAATCATGACCCCGACCACTGCTGCCGGAAACGTCCAGTCGACGACCCGAACACCGTCAATTGATGGTGGATTAAGAGACGCTGAAAGCCCTGGAACTAGCTGCCGAAGGACCTCCGGGCGGTCAATCGCAAGCACAACTTCGGCGCTCAGTGAATCGTCTTTGGCAAGCGCAGAAGCCAGGTTCCGGGCGAGGCGCCAGCAAACGGCTGCATCACCAAAATAATCAACCACCTGACACCAAATGACAACGGTCGTCACGTTAGGGCGGGGGCGCAGTCAGCTGCAGGGGCTTAGTTAGTTGCAGGGGCGCAGTTAGGAAAAAAGATCGTCCAGCTTTTTGCGAGCGTCTTCATTGGCGCCGACCCGGCGACGCTCGTATGCATACTCTTCGACAATCCGGTCCTCGTAGTAGCTGGCCGGATTGGGCGAGGAAAAAAAACGCCGGGCAACTTCTTCCGGAACGCCTTTGAAGACGCGGATTTCGCCGCTTGCAAACGTAATCTCAAGGCGCTCAAAACGGGCTTCGTAATTCGCGTTACGAAGCGTCGCCGTATTGAGTGCGCGCTGAATCGCCATCAGTTCCCTGCGAGGATCTCGGATACGCGCTGGCGGATTTCGTCCACTGAACCCACGCCCGAGATAGTGCGCAATTTGGGTGCGCCGATCTCGCCCCGACCACCCCAACTCGCGTAGTAATCCACGAGGGGACGCGTTTGCGAATGATAGACGTGGAGCCGCTTGCGAACGGTTTCTTCCCGGTCGTCTTCGCGCTGGATCAGGGGCTCGCCCGTATCGTCGTCATGGTCTGGATATTTGGGCGGATTGAAGACGACGTGATAGGTGCGCCCAGACGCCAGATGCACCCGTCGGCCACTCATTCGGGTAATGATTTCGTCGTCATCGACGCTGATTTCGAGTACGAAGTCGAGCGCGACGCCGGCCGTCTTCATGGCCTCGGCTTGTGGGATCGTCCGCGGAAATCCATCAAACAGATAGCCGCCCCGGCAGTCCGGCTGTTGCAGCCGGTCTCGGACCAGTCCGATGATGATTTCGTCGGAAACCAGTGCGCCTGAATCCATGACCTGTTTGGCAGCCAGGCCGAGCGGCGTGCCTGCGCTCACGGCAGCACGCAACATGTCCCCGGTCGAGATCTGTGGGATCTTGAACTTTTCCTTGATGAACGCCGCCTGCGTCCCTTTACCCGCGCCAGGCGGGCCAAGCAGAATGAGTTTCATCGTTTCTCCTCTTCGCCCTTGTAATCTTTAATTTTGGTCTTTGAACTAGGGAAACTAACCGCTCGGGGCGCGTAGCGTCAAACCGCAGTGCAACGAAGGGTCTTCGAAGCGCGCACGCATCCTCTCGAGATCAGCCGGTGTATCGACCCCGGGGGCAGGGCTCTCAGTCGTGATCGTTACGGCAATTCGATACCCGTGCCAAAGTGCGCGAAGCTGTTCGAGCGATTCAACGGCTTCGGTTGGTGCTGGTTTGAGAGTCGGGTAAGTCCGCAGAAAACCCGCCCGGTAGGCATAGATCCCCAGGTGACGCAGCGGGGGGCATCCAGGAAAATCTGGCAACTCGGCCGGGGTAATGTTCGGGAACGCACCGAACGCGTCGCGTGGGAACGGGATCGGTGCCCGGCTGAAAGCCAGTGCACGTCCTTGCGCGTCAAGAACAACCTTGACCACGCTGGGGGCCAAAAACTCCGCGATGCTCAGGATTGGATGAGCCGCCGTCGACATGGCGCAGTCCGGATGATCGGCCAACAGACGCGCGACATCCCGCACCAGGGCCGGTTCCATAGCTGGCTCGTCGCCTTGCAGATTCACGACGATTTGTTCGTCGCCCAAATCCAGGAGCATCGCCGCTTCCGCCAATCGGTCTGTGCCGGTCGGGTGGTCCGCCCGTGTCAGGATGGACTCGTGACCATGGGCCTGAACGGCTGCCTGGATCGCTGGGTCATCGGTCGCGATCACGATACGGATCGCTCCGCTCGCGACCGCAACTTCGGCAACCCGAACCACCATTGGCTTTCCTCCGAGGTCAGCCAGTGCCTTGTCGGGCAGTCGCGTCGATGCCCTGCGGGCTGGGATCAGAACAGTGAATTCAGGGTGCGGGATCATCAGCGTCGATTAACGGCCGGGCTTCGGACTCCAGCATGACCGGAATCCCATCCCGAATCGGGAACGCGAGTCGATCCACGCGGCAGCGCAATTCCGCTTTGGGGCGGTCATACTCGAGTGGACCTTTGCAAAGGGGGCAGACAAGAATATCAAGCAGTCGGGCGTCCAAAGAGGCGCTCCTCAATGAAATCGATCAGGCTGGGCGGGATAACGGCTTCGATTCGCAGCACCCGAATTCTCGGGTCTGCTGATTGGTCGCATTTTACGGCGTCCTTCTCGGTCATCAGAATACAGTCGGCCGGTAGGTCGCGAAGCCAGACCAGATCGATTGGGGCGTGGTCAGCCAGCCCGATGGCTTTGAACTGCAGTCCGATCCCCCGCAGGCGGTCAAAAAACCGCTCAGGTCGGGCGATACCGGTGACAGCGACGGTTCGTTGACCCCGAGTCCACTCAAGTAATTCTGCATCGGACAGGAGTCGGTCGGGCGCGCTGAGTGACCACCATCCCAGAACCCGTGTCGTAATCCCAAAACGAGTCGGATGACCAATCGGATCCGGCGCGCCATCGCGCAGCAGGACGGCATCCGACTGAAGACCATTTATGGGCGACTCTCGCAACGGACCCGCCGGCAGTAGGTGGCCGTTGCCAAGTCCTCGTTGATCAAACACGATGAATTCCAGGTCGCGGGGCAGGCCACGGTGTTGTAGACCGTCGTCGGAAATGATGATCTCGGTCGTGGGTGCTGCGACCAGAAGGGATTGCAGCGCTTGGGCCCGCCGGCGCCCAATCGCAATCGGGCACGCGGCGTGTCGGGCCATCAGGGCGGCTTCATCGCCAGCGATCCTGTAATCGGGCGGGATGAGAAAGGCCTGCGCGTCATTTGCTGCCAAGGAGGCGCCTGCGCCCCGGGCGATCAGTCCCGTCTGCCAACCCCGTGCCCGCAATTCGCGCGCAATTGCGATCACGATTGGGGTCTTCCCGGTACCCCCCGCCACGAGGTTGCCCACGACCACAATCGGCGGTGGGGCCGGGGCAGCGATCAGGGCGCTGTGATCGATGCACGCCCTGTTTTCGCGCCGCGCCTTCTTCGCCGTCTGGATCTGATCGAAACGGCGCCCGCTGATCAGTGCGGTCAAAATCGTCCACGGCAACAGAACCAGAAACAGGAGGCCGGGGAGGCTGAGGAGTCTGAGAAGGCCGCGAGATGGGTTGTTGGCGGCGACGCTCCGCGGAGTCGAGCTCGGTTCAGAGGGGCGTCCATACCAGAGAGCTTCGATGGTTCCGGACAGCCGGCTACGTGAGCGGTCGACGTGTGGAGTCATTCACAAATCCTGTGGATAACTCTGTGAAGAGTGGGCTGTCATCGGATTGAAACCACGGTTCGATTGGGCTGCCATCAAACTGATTAAATTTTAGTCAAATCAAATAACCATTTAAAAACAATCATTTAAATGGTTTTCTCTGGCGCTGGAGGGTTGTTTCAAGGGGTTGCCAAGATCTTTTCAGTCAGGATGGCAGGATTGCCCCGGCCTGACCTACAATCCTCGGACCTTTTTGTTCACTCGATGTGCATTCGGGTCCTCTGCTGGGTGAATCAACCCCGGCGGGATCGAACCCATCCAACCCTCAAGGACTCAGATCATGGAACATACCCTGCCGGCTCTCCCTTACGCGATTGACGCGCTGCAGCCACACATGTCCAAAGAAACGCTCGAGTTTCATCATGGCAAGCATCATCAAACTTATGTCACTAATCTGAATAATTTGGTGAAAGGGACTGAGTTCGAGCAAGCCAGCCTCGTTGACATCGTCAAGCGTTCGTCGGGACCTGTCTTCAACAACGCGGCCCAGATCTGGAATCACACGTTTTTCTGGAACTGTTTGACGCCGACCACGTCGGGTCATCCGTCCGGTGCTCTGGCCGCCGCGATCGATGCCAAGTGGGGCTCGTTGGCCGCGTTTCAGGAGGCGTTTACGAAGAGCGCATTGGGCAATTTTGGCTCGGGCTGGACTTGGCTGGTCAAGAAAGCCGACGGCTCGGTCGATATCGTCAACACCTCCAATGCAGCCACCCCGCTGAGCGGAGCCGACGTGCCCCTGCTGACCTGCGACGTCTGGGAGCACGCGTATTACATCGACCATCGCAATCGTCGTCCAGATTTTCTGGCTGCGTACTGGAAGCTGACCAACTGGACGTTCGCAGAGCACAACTACGCGGGCTAAACCTGGGCCCCTCGATCAGGGCGTCCAGATTAGGGCGCCTTGAAATAGCTTGGCGCGCTGATTCGATCACCTCGGTTGAGGCCGCGCTTTGCAAACCAGCCGCGCTCCATTTCGAGGGCGAATCGTACGCCCTCGTTGGAGCAATGGCTTGCTTCGGACTTGGGTTCCATGTCCGCGATATTGACGATCCGGCCGTCATCGGCCAGAAATGCAATCGTCAGCGGGATCAGCGTGTTCCGCATCCAGAAGCACTGGGTCGAAGGCTGCTCAAAAACGAACAGCATCCCTTCATTTGGACCCAGCCGTTCCCGAAACATCAAACCGCGAGCACGACTGTCGACATCGCCTGCGACCTCGGCCCGGATCAAATACATGCCCGCCTGAAGCGTCGTTCGAGGGAGCCCACGCTCTTGAGCCCGAGCCTGCGTCAGGGGCGTGCCAAACAGAGCGGTCGCGAAGCCAATCGCTGCCAGACAACTCAATGCTGAGGTCGCAAGCCGGCCGAGAATCATGCTGAGGTCAATCGAGTTCATGGCGCGATACGGCATAATCTGGGGCTCAAAAGCTTACCCTAACCACTAAAGATCACGACTGGAGAACGCATGTACGAACATATCAAGGTCCCCGCGGATGGTGCCAAGATCACGGTTAATCCTGATTTTTCGCTGCATGTTCCCCACAACCCGATCATCCCGTACATTGAGGGAGACGGCACCGGGCTCGATATCACGCCCGTCATGCTCAAAGTCGTGGACGCCGCAGTCGCCAAGGCCTACGGTGGGTCGCGCCAGATTCACTGGATGGAGATCTACGCCGGTGAAAAATCGACGCAGATTTATGGACCCGATGTGTGGCTGCCTGCTGAGTCGCTACAGGTCCTGCGTGAGTACGTGGTTTCCATCAAAGGGCCGCTGACGACCCCGGTTGGCGGTGGTATCCGCAGCCTGAACGTTGCGTTGCGCCAGGAACTCGACCTTTATGTCTGCCTGCGCCCGGTGCAGTATTTCAAGGGCGTGCCATCGCCGCTGAAGGAGCCTGAGAAGACCAACATGGTGATCTTCCGCGAGAACTCAGAGGATATTTATGCCGGTATTGAATATCAGCATGATGATGAAAAAGCGAAGCGCCTGATCGCTTTCCTGCAGAATGAACTCGGGGTCAAAAAGATCCGCTTCCCAAATACGTCCGGAATCGGCATCAAGCCGGTTTCGATCGAAGGGACTGAGCGACTGGTGCGCAAGGCGATTCAGTACGCGATTGATAACGACAAGTCCTCGGTCACTCTGGTGCACAAGGGCAACATCATGAAGTACACCGAAGGCTTGTTCCGCGACGCCGGATATGCCTTGGCGCAGCGCGAATTCCATGCCCAGCCAATCGACGGCGGGCCGTGGTGTTCGTTTAAAAATCCGAAGACCGGCAACACGATCGTGATCAAGGATGTGATCGCCGACGCGTTCCTGCAGCAGATTCTGTTGCGCCCGGCCGATTACAGCGTCATCGCGACGCTCAACCTCAATGGGGACTACGTGTCTGACGCGCTGGCCGCTCAGGTCGGCGGCATCGGTATCGCACCGGGTGCCAACATGTCGGATTCGGTGGCCTGTTTTGAAGCCACCCACGGGACCGCGCCCAAGTACGCCGGTAAAGACTATGTCAACCCGGGTTCAGAAATCCTCTCGGCCGAGATGATGTTGCGGCACATGGGATGGTTCGAAGCAGCCGACCTCATCATCGCCTCGATGGAAAAATCGATTCAATCGGGTCACGTGACCTATGACTTTGCGCGCTTGATGCCTGGTTCGACCCAGGTGTCTTGCTCAGGTTTCGGCCAGGTGATGATCGACCATATGTGACAGGGACTCGGGACGTCCACGGGCGTCCCGGGCGGTTCGATCGCTTGGGATCATAGCCCGACGAATCGCCTCATTGGACGGGTGCAAGCGGTTGCTTCGTACGGACAAAATCCGTACACTCGAGACATGAAAATGACGACCACGCAAGACGCCGTCCACAGCACCCGAGACTCCCGGCTTGAGGCGAGAGTTTCTGTCGCGCAAAAAACCCTGTTTCAGCAAGCTGCTGCCTTAAGCGGACGTACGCTGAGCGAGTTCGTTGTAGCCAGTGCACAGGACGCAGCGCACCGGGTCCTTTCTGAGCACGAGTCGATCCGCCTATCTCGGGAAGAGCAACTGGCGTTCGTGAAAGTTCTGCTGGAATCGCCCCAGCCGAATGCGCGCCTCAAGCGTGCGGCTGAAGAGTATCGCCAACGCAACGGCGCATAGCCGGTGATCCTCGCCGGCGTAGTGATCGAGCAGCTGGGGCGGCAACACGATCGAAAGGCCTTTCAGAGCGGCTCAGCAGCGCTTGATCGCTATCTCAAGCAGCAGGCAAGGCAAGATGCGGAGAGGCGTGTTGCCGCCCCCTTCGTGGCGGTCTGTCCCCCCGACGCGGGCGTCCTCGGCTTCTACACGTTGTCGGCTTCGGTACTGGCGATGGAAGACCTGCCGGAGGATTTGGCTCGCAGGCTTCCCCGTTATCCGAAAGTTCCCGTGACCCTGATGGGCCGGTTGGCAGTTGATCAATCAGCCAGGGGCCAAGGCCTCGGGGAGCACCTACTTCTGGATGCCCTGCGTCGCAGCTTGGCACATGCCGATCAGATTGCGGCGATGGCGGTGGTGGTCGATGCAAAAGACGACGCTGCTGCAGCTTTCTATCGACACTACGGCTTTTTTAGCCTGCAGGCCAACCCCAGCCGGTTGTATGTCCCAATGGATCTGGTGGCGCAGTTGCTGGGATAGCGGCCGTCGAGAGGCGCGTCGACTGCGTCGAACCCGGCCGGAGGGCGTGGAATTCGCCCTCCGGAACTGCAAGCGGTTTACATCACAGTGCCGGTGGCATGGATGTTTGAGGCCTGCCGGCCTTTGGGTCCTTGGACCACATCAAATTCGACTTTTTGTCCTTCCTTAAGCGAACGGAAACCGCCGGTCTGAATGGCGGAGAAATGGGCGAACAGGTCCTCTCCACCATCATCGGGGGTGATAAACCCGAATCCTTTGGCGTCATTGAACCACTTGACGATACCGGTAGCCATACCTGATGAAACCTCCTGCGAGTGCGACGAGTAAAAATCCCCGCGGACGGTCCGAATCGGAAAACCCACGGGGCGAATTGGGATGTTATGGAACGTCGCCACCCTACATAGTGAACCTTTTCACGCGAGAGTGTCGCGGCGCACTTTCTTAGAAAGGAGTTCCCGCTTCGAGCGACTGCTGTTTAGAGGGTCCTGCCGACCTTCTCCGCCCACCTCGGCGCGCAACAGTGTTTAGAATAGGGTCATGCCCGGCCGTCAACTCGATTCCCCCCCCGTCATTGAACGCAAGACCGAGCGGGTCAAACCGCCGCCGATGTATCAGGTCTTGATTCTCAACGACGACTTCACCCCGATGGAGTTCGTAGTGATGGTGTTACAGCAGTTTTTTGGTATGGGCCGCGAAAAGGCGACCCAAGTGATGTTGCAGGTTCACCGCGCTGGACGCGGGGTCTGTGGGGTGTATCCACGCGATCTGGCGGCGACCAAGGTAGACCAAGTTTGTAGTTTTGCACGCCAGCACCAGCATCCGCTGCAGTGCGTGATGGAGGAAGCATGATTGCGCAGGAATTGGAAGTCAGCCTCCACATGGCGTTCGTTGAGGCACGCCAGCAGCGTCACGAATTTATTACCGTCGAGCACCTCTTGCTCGCACTGCTTGATAACCCGTCCGCAGCCGAGGTTCTGCGCGCGTGCGCAGCCAATCTCGACGACCTGCGCAAGAACCTGACCCAGTTCATTCGGGAAAACACGCCCGTCGTACCTGGGACTGAGGAGATCGACACGCAACCCACCCTTGGCTTTCAGCGGGTGATTCAGCGCGCGATCATGCATGTTCAGAGCACGTCCAACGGTAAGAAGGAAGTCACCGGGGCGAACGTGCTGGTGGCGATTTTTGGTGAGAAGGACTCGCACGCGGTGTACTACCTGCACCAGCAGGGGATCACCCGCCTCGACGTCGTTAATTTCATCAGTCACGGGATCACCAAGAACCCGCAACCCAAAGAGTCAGCAGGTCGCGAAGAGCCCGCAGAAGCCGAAGCCGACGCGCAGGCGCCGCAGCAGGCAGGTGCGCTCGATCAGTACACCACCAACCTCAATGTGCAAGCGAAAGAAGGGCGCATCGACCCGCTGATCGGCCGCGAGGCTGAAGTGGAGCGGGTGATTCAGGTCTTGTGCCGGCGGCGCAAGAACAATCCGCTGTTGGTGGGCGAGGCGGGTGTCGGCAAGACCGCAATCGCTGAAGGACTTGCCTGGCGGATCACCCAAAAGGATGTCCCTGACGTACTGTCCGAGGCCGTCGTGTTTTCCCTGGATATGGGGTCTTTGCTCGCCGGTACCAAATACCGGGGCGACTTCGAGCAACGCCTCAAAGCGGTCCTCAAGCAACTAAAGGCC
>CAIPGD010000347.1 GCA_903864485.1 uncultured bacterium
CTCGCCGCACTCGCCGCACTCGCCGCACTCGCCGCACTCGCCGCACTCGCCGCCCGGTTACGCGGCGACTGCAGGTTCGAATATGGCGTTACCGCCCGGTCCGATGATGGCGCTCCCATCGACCCTTATTCCAGCGCTCAGCGCGCTTCTGGAGCGATCGGGCACCTACGTGTTCGCAACCGATCTTTTGGGCCGGTACACCTATGTCAACCGCCAGGTTCAGGTGCTGTTGGGCGCGCCCCTCGAGGGCATTGTGGGGCGCTGTGACAGCGATTTTTTTGGTCCCGAATTGGTTAAGCGCAATCGTGAACACGAACAGCGTGTTCTTCGGGACGGCATCCCCGTGTCCGGTCAGGAGCGCGGTGTGGTTTTGTCCGATGGACAATCGCGGGCGTTCTGGACCGTCAAATCGCCGCTGCGTGATGGCGATAGCCAAGTGGTGGGGTTTTGCGGCATTTCGCTCGACATCACCGAGCATCTGTTACTCGAAAAACAACTTCTCAATAACGAGTACGAGTTTCGTCTACTGGCAGAGACTGTGCCAGCGATGGTGTGGATCGCAACGTCGAATGATGAGTATATTTTCTTTAATCAACGCTGGTTAAGTTATACCGGCCGTAATCTCACCGAGAGCCTCGCCAATGGTTGGGTACTGTCGATGCATCCTGAGGACCAGGATCGCGCAAGCGTAGCCTGGAAACAGGCGAGCCAAGGTCATCAGGAATGGCTGTTGGAATTGCGTTTTCGTCGGGCCGACGGGGTTTATCGGTGGTGGCATTTGCGGGCGGTACCGGCCCAGGACGTTGAACATAAAATCTATAAATGGTTTTTTTCTGGAACGGATATACACGAGCTCAAACTCGTCGAGGAGAGCCTTCGGCAGAACCGCGAAGTGTTCAAACTCATCCTCGACAGCACGCCCTCGATGATCTTTGCATTTGATCTACAACATCGTTTCACTCTCGCTAATCGAGCGCTTGCGAACTTTTACGGACTGAGCAAACAAGCGATTCTTGGCAGGACGTTAAAGGATATTGATGCCCAACAACTCGCGGATCCGGTGCTTGCGTTTAACCAGGACATCTTGAGCACAGGTGAAGCCGTCGCGTCTGAAGAGGTGGTTCAGAGCCGACGATTTCGAGGTCCCCGACGTTTGATGACGGTGAAGTTTCCGCTTCGCGACGATTGCGGTGTGGCGATTGGATTGGGTGGCGTGTCGACCGACATCACCGAGATGACCAGCGCCGAAGAACAACTGCGGATCGCCGCCACAGCGTTTGAATCGCAGGAGGGGATGGTGGTGACCGACGCTCAATTTAAGGTCCTGAAGGTCAATCATTCGTTTACCCGCATCACGGGCTTTTCGCCAGCGGACATGTCGGGCCAGACCCCTGAGATGCTCTTTGCGCAGGACGACGCGCGGCTCGATTGCGAGCGTATGTGGGCGGTTCTTCGGACCAAGGGCTATTGGGAAGGCGAGGTCAAAAATCGGCGCAAGAGTGGTGAAAATTATCCACAGCATCTGACCGTAACTGCCGTGAAGGATTCTAAGGAACAGGTCGCAAACTATGTGCTGACGATGTCTGACATCACGATGCGCAAAGAAGCGGAAGATGAAATTCAGCGGCTCGCCTTTTATGATGCCCTCACGGGGTTGCCCAACCGCCGATTCTTGGCGCAGCGGCTCAACCGCGGATTCGCCTCAGGCACCCGCAGTCGGGAGCATGGCGCGCTGCTTTTCATCGACCTTGATAATTTTAAATTTCTAAATGATTCGCGCGGTCATAGTGTCGGTGACCTGTTGTTGCAACAAGTGTCCCAGCGTCTACTCAAATGCGTACGCGAAGGCGATATCGTGGCGCGCTTGGGCGGAGACGAGTTTCTGGTCATCCTCACGGATCTGAGTGCGCATGCGCTCGAGGCGGGTGCCCGCGCCGAATCGGTGGGGGAGAAAATTCTTGCGAGCCTAGACGAACCCTTTGAGCTCGAGACGCACCCCCATCACAGTACGGGCAGCATTGGCATCACGTTGTTTCGCGAAAATCAAGCCGAATTTGACGAGCTGCTTAAACAGGCCGATATCGCGATGTATCAGGCCAAGCACGAGGGGCGCAACCGCCTGCGCTTTTTTGATCACCGCATGCAGGAGGCCATTGCTGAA
>CAIPGD010000348.1 GCA_903864485.1 uncultured bacterium
AGCCAACTTCTGCGACACCGGGTCGCACAAATGTGATCACCTTGCGGACACCTCCCTGTCGGTTCTAAAGTGGCGATCAAGCGTATGCATTCCACTCCCTCCCCTCCACGAGCGCAGGCATGAACAAATCTCCAAAACGAGTCGCAATCACGGGCGCAGCCGGTCAGATCGGTTACTCGCTGCTTTTTCGGATCGCCAACGGTGATCTTCTGGGCAAAGACCAGCCCGTCATCCTTCAACTCCTCGACATCACCCCCGCGCTGGCCGCGGTGAAAGGCGTGGTGATGGAGCTTGAGGACTGCGCGTTCCCGCTGCTGGCGGGCGTCGTTATTACCGATGACCCCACTGTAGCTTTCCGCGACGTTGATTACGCATTGCTGGTCGGTGCCCGGCCGCGCAGCAAAGGCATGGAGCGTAAAGATCTGCTTGAGGCCAACGGAGCGATCTTCACGGTGCAGGGCCGCGCGCTCGACCAGGTCGCCTCGCGCGATGTACGGGTCCTGGTGGTTGGCAACCCCGCCAACACCAACGCCTACATCGCGATGAAATCGGCCCCGAGCCTGCCGAAAAAGAACTTCACCGCGATGTTGCGGCTCGACCACAACCGCGCCCTGAGCCAACTCGCAGCTAAAGCCGCGTGTCCGGTCGCCTCGATCGAGCACCTCGCGGTCTGGGGTAACCACTCGCCGACGATGTACGCCGACTACCGTTTTGCAACGTCGGGCGGCCGCGCGCTACCAAGCATCATTCAGGATGAAGTCTGGAATCGCGAGGTCTTTCTGCCGACAGTCGGCAAGCGTGGCGCCGCCATCATCGAGGCCCGCGGCCTGTCCTCGGCCGCTTCGGCCGCCAATGCCGCAATCGACCATGTCCGCGACTGGGCGTTGGGTACCGGCGATCGCTGGGTCACCATGGGCATCGCCTCGGATGGCTCCTACGGCATCCCTGAGGACGTCATGTTTGGCTACCCGGTGACCTGCGCGAATGGCGAGTACCATATCGTTCAAGGGCTCGAGATCGATGAATTCTCGCGTTCACGGATCAACATTACTCTGGCCGAACTCGAAGAAGAGCGTGCCGGCGTCGCTCATCTTCTGAGCTAAATCTGAGCTAAGTTTAGTGCGCACTCCTGCAGACCATTGAGCACTCGATCCACGGTCGCCCATCCCAACGACGTCTTGCTTGATGGTGGGCGCGATCATCGCGCCCTACCCTCGGTCGACCACTATTGCGGCACCGAGGCCCGCATTGCGAAGGCACTCGCCTTACAGGCGGCTTCGGCAGCGAAACCCTGGCCCACCTTTGACGTGACGGCCGACTGTGAAGATGGGGCGCTTGCTGGAGCGGAGGCCCAACAGGCTGATCTCGTGGGTTCAGCCATCGATTCAGACGCCAATCATTTCAATCGGGTTGGCGTTCGCGTGCACCCGCCAGGTTCTGATTTTTTTCAAAGTGACCTTGAGCGCATTCTCAAAAAGGCGGCTGACCGGGTTGCCTACATCACCCTGCCCAAGATCGACTCAGCCGATCAGTGCCGTCAGGCGATCGACGAAATTGACCGCCTGACAAATCGACATGTCACGACTCGCGAGGGCAAGATCCCGGTGCACGTGTTGATCGAGAGCCCCTTGGCATTGCGCGATGTCGACGCCATCGCCCAACATCCGCGGGTCGAATGCCTTTCATTCGGTCTGATGGATTACGTCAGCGCGTTTGAGGGAGCGATCTCAGATGACGCCATGACCAGCCCGGGACAGTTCGAACATCCACTGGTCCGCGCGGCGAAAATTCAGGTTTCGCTGGCCGCCCATGCACACGGAAAGGTCGCGTCGCACAACGTCAGCATCATTCTTGACGCGCCCGAACGAGTGGAGGGCGAAGCCCGTCGAGCCGCTGACGAGTTTGGCTTTACCCGAATGTGGAGCATTCACCCGGCTCAAATCGCCGTCATCTTGCGTGGCCTGGCACCATCGACCCGCCTGATTGGAGAGTCCGCGGACATTCTTCTGGCAGCCCGCGCCGCGTCATGGGCACCCGTGTCCTGGTCAGGGCGCCTGCACGATCGCGCCAGCTACCGGTTTCATTGGCAGCGTCTGCGCCGGGCCCATCAGGCGGGTAGTCCAATCCCGCCTGCAGCCCAGTCTGCTTTTTTCTGATCAACGATGATCACCCGCAACCCCAATAGTCTTGTTCGGGTTGCGTCTCTGTGCGTCAGCGCTCTGCTGATCATCGACGGCACAGGATGCGCGTGGCGTCGTTCGAATCCTGCGCCGGTAACTGATTCGACCACTTCGCCGGGGGCTGCGCCGGGGGTTGCGCTGCTGTCTGCTTCGGTCACAGCGCCAGCACCAGTGAGTCAGGGCGGCGCCCCCTTGCCGCCAACGAGAGGGCCAAACAACGCACCGCTTTCCGGTCCCCCGATCCCGAGGAATAGCGATAGCACCCCGAGCGGCGCACCCACAGGGACACCGTCGAGCCAAGTCCTGATTCCTGCGGAAACCGCAGCCACACCACCATCCGTACCCGCCCTGCCCCCGCCAAAGATCGATCACCGAAAGCACGCAGGCGATTACCACTGCGATCACGGACGTTCAATTCGAATCGAGGCTGTTGCAGACCAGACCGATGTCATTTTATTGACCTGGCAGGGAACACAACATCGGCTCGTACGGGTCCACAGCAATAGCGGCGCTGAACGTTTCGAGGAACTGTCGACCGGTTTGGTGTGGATTCTGATCCCTGACAAAGCCATGCTGTTAAGTACGAATCAGGGCCGTGCATTGGCCAATGAATGTCATCGCTGATGCACACCATGCGAATCTCCACACATGGCAACCCAAGCGCCCGGCACGGACCTGATCAGGTCCTATGCGACATCGCTGATTACGTGGTTGAGTTTGAAATTAACAGCGACGTGGCTCTTAGAACCTCTCAAAGCTGCCTGATTGACACGCTGGGATGTGGTCTCGAGGCGCTCGAATACCCGGAGTGCACGAAGCTTCTGGGTCCGATAGTGCCCGGAACCATAGTCCCTAATGGCGCACGGGTGCCCGGTACCCAATTTCAACTTGATCCGATCAAAGCGGCCTTTGACATCGGTACCACCATCCGCTGGCTCGATTTCAACGACACCTGGCTTGCCGCCGAGTGGGGTCATCCGTCGGACAATCTCGGCGGCATTCTGGCGACTGCAGACTGGCTGAGCCGAACCGCCGTAGCTGCTGGGAAAAGGCCGCTCACCATGCGCCAGGTGCTCGACGCAATGATCATGGCGCACGAGATTCAGGGCTGCCTCGCGCTTGAGAATGCATTCAATCGGGTTGGCCTCGATCACGTGATACTGGTCAAGGTTGCGTCGACCGCAGTCATTGGAAAGCTGCTCGGACTCGATCGGAAGGCACTCATCGATGCCATCTCGCATGCCTGGATTGACGGGCAAGCGCTACGAACTTATCGCCATGCCCCGAACACCGGATCGCGAAAAAGTTGGGCAGCCGGCGATGCGACCAGTCGCGCAGTGCGCTTGGCCCTCATCGCCAAGACCGGCGAGATGGGTTACCCAACGGCGCTCTCTGCCAAGGAATGGGGCTTCTACGACGTTCTGTTCAAAGGTAATGCGTTCAAGTTCCAGCGACCGTACGGAACCTACGTGATGGAGAACGTCTTATTCAAAATTTCGTACCCTGCTGAATTTCATGCGCAAACAGCGGTCGAATGTGCGCTGACGCTGCACCGCCAATTGGACGCTCGAGGTCAGTCAGCGGCCGATATTCAGTCCGTCACGATTCGGACCCATGAGGCCTGTATGCGCATCATCGACAAACAAGGGCCCTTGAGTAACCCCGCCGATCGGGACCATTGCATTCAATACATGGTCGCGGTCGCACTGCTTTTTGGTCGCTTGACTGCGGCTGACTATGAGGAGAACGTTGCCGCGGATCCACGAATCGATGCGCTGCGCGAGAGAATTCGATGTGTCGAAGATCTCGCATTCACGCGGGACTATCACGATCCGAATAAACGATCGATCGCCAATGCCCTAGCCGTGCGCCTTGATGACGAAACCGAATTGTCAACGGTCACTTGCGAATACCCGATTGGTCATGGGCGACGACGCGATGAGGGAATCCCCAACCTCATCGACAAATTCAAGACTAACCTTGCCCGGCGCTTCCCATTGAAGCAACAGCATCGAATTCTTGATATTTCGCTGAACCTGGACGCCTTGTGTGCCACGCCAGTGAACGAATACGTTGATCTCTACGTGATTTGACCTTGCTCAAATAATGATTCAACAATCCGAGATCACCCCAGGGCTTGAATCGGAATCCGAGCTCGAGTCGGCCTCAGTAAGAAAGCAGGCGGCGGCTCGCAGCACCTGGGTCAGCGTCGTCGTAAATCTCTTTTTGAGCGGCGGACAGGTGGCCGCCGGCGTGTTCACGCATTCGCACGGACTGATTGCCGACGGCATCCATTCGATGACCGATCTGCTGTCAGACGCGATCGTCTTGCTGGCTAACCACCACAGCCACCAGCAGGCGGATTCTCAGCACCCCTATGGGCACCATCGCTTCGAAACGGCTGCATCCCTCGTCTTGGGGATCCTGCTGTTGATGGTCGGCGGTGGAATGATGTTGAAGTCCATCCAGTCGGTACAGGATCCGAGCACGATCGCTACCGTCAGTCAGGTCGCCCTCTGGGCGGCTGGGGTCGGGCTGGTCACCA
>CAIPGD010000349.1 GCA_903864485.1 uncultured bacterium
GCCTTTTTCGCGAGCTTGCGCAGTTGCGCGTACTCAGATTCGGAAAAGGAAAACCGCACCCAAATCGGATTCGTTTGCGAGATCGTTGTTAGCAAGGCGCTTTCTGTGCCCGCCGTCACAAGGCTGCCCTCGGAACGCTGCGCGCGTCCGCTCACCCCGGCGATCGGTGCACTGACAACAGTATAGGAAAGATTGAGCTCGGCTTCGCGCACCTTCGCCTCAGCCGCAGCAAGCGTCGCATCCGACTGCTTTGACGTCGAAGTGGCATCGTCATATTCCTTCTGGCTGATGGCTCTTTCCGCGGCCAGCGTTTTAAGACGCGCGGACTCGCGCCGCGATTGCTCATTGCGCGCTTTTTCCTGGTCGAGTGATGCCTTGGCTTGGACAAGCGCGATTTCGTAGGGCGCACGATCAATCTGAAAGAGCACGCCCCCTGCGCGAACGACCTCGCCCTCCTGGTACAGCCGTTTTTGCACAATACCCGAGACCCGGGCGCGCACCTCGATCTCGCGTGACCCCTCGGTCTGTCCCACTGACTCGATCAGCACCGGAACACGCTGCGGCGCAACCTGCAACACGGTAACCGGCATCGCCATACCCTGAGGCGGAGCAGCCCCCTTTTCAGTACCCTGACCACAGGCTGCCAGCAGCACGCCTGCGCCGAGGATGCAAGCCAGTCTGCGATTGGGGCTGCGTTGCCGGATTGGAAATGCGGGGGCGGTGTCGTTGCTGCGGAGGGCGGTCATGGCGAGGGGCTTCCTTCAATCTGAAGCGGCGCGTTCAGGATCACTGCCGCAGCCGGTGGGAATGTGCTTGACGGATCAGCGCCAAACGGGTGATATAATACATACATTCGTGTATGTATGTAAAGGATGCGCATCAGGCATTTCGCGCAGCAAGGCGCCCCGCGGGATAGGCGTTCGACAATACATTTTTAAAAGGCGTAAATGGCACGACGCACAAAGGAAGAGGCGCTTGAGACCCGGGATCATATTCTCGATACCGCGGAACAGGTGTTCAGCCAAAAGGGCGTTTCACGCTCCTCGCTCGCCGATATCGCGACCGCGGCAGGACTGACCCGCGGGGCCATTTACTGGCATTTTCGCAACAAGGCGGATCTTTTCCAGGCCATGATGGACAGGGTGGTGATGCCGATGGAGCAGATGACCGCGCGCGCCGGCCTCGCTACCCACGATGATCCGCTCGCCTTCGTGCGTGAATGCGCATTGCATGTGCTCGAACGCCTAACCAGCGACAAGCAATGCCAGCGCGTTTTCGAAATCAGTGCCCACAAATGCGAGTATGTGGACGAAATGCGACAACTTCGCGACCGGCATATCGAATGCCGGACCGACTGCCTTGAACAAATCGAGATCGGCTTTCGCAATGCTGCGAGCCGGGGTCTGATCGCCCCGGGGGTCAACACCCGCTATGCCGCGGTGGGCCTGCACGCACTGGTCGACGGACTGATCATGAACTGGGTGCTCGATCCGAAATACCTCGCCCTTGCCAAGGCGGCCGCCCCTTTGATCGA
>CAIPGD010000350.1 GCA_903864485.1 uncultured bacterium
CGCGCAGTGATCACGGACATGTTTTACGCGCTACTGCACCGTATTGGCGTCTTCCCGGTGTTGGCTTTCTTGCTGCTGACGCCCGTCTTTGACTCCATCGAGGGCCTTATCCGCCTCGGCGGTTTCAGCCGGCCCGACCTGGATGCGCTTTGGCCAGGGCTGACCGATCGCCCCCTGGTTTCCTTTCTGATGTACCTGATCGTGCTGGATTTTGTTGATTACTGGATTCACCGTGGCCAGCACGCGTGGCGATGGTGGTGGGAGTTGCATGCCGTTCACCACAGCCAGCGCCAAATGACTTTTTGGTCTGACGAGCGCAATCACCTGTTTGACGATTTGTTGCGTGACGCAATCCTGGCGGTGGTTGCCCTGTTGATCGGCGTAGCGCCTGGGCAATTCGTCTGGTTAGTCGTCGCATCGCGTGTCATTCAGCAGTGGCAGCATGCCAATTTGCGATTGCGTTTGCCAGGGCCGATCCGACACCTCATCGTCGGACCGGAGTTTCATCGGCGCCACCACGGGATTGGTGTGGGTCATGAAGGCCGGGCGCAGGGGGTTAACTTTGGCGTTTTGCTCCCGTGGTGGGATCAATGCTTTGGCACGGTGGACTGGCGTGATGGTTTCGTCCCCACGGGGATCCGCGACCAGTTGCACGGGCGCGAGTATGGACGGGGGCTATTGGCGCAGCACTGGTTTGCGCTGCGTCGGATTCTGAATCCAGGATTTACTGGGCGCTAAGTCGATCACCAAGTCGGGAGTTTTTTGATGTCGTTTGGTTTGTTGGTCATTGGTGACGAAATTCTGTCTGGCAAGCGCCAGGACAAGCACTTTTCGCAGGTGCTTTCGCTGTTGTCGGCCCGGGGTCTGCAACTCAGTTGGGCCGCGTTTCTGGGTGACGATCGCGATCGACTGACCGAGGTGTTGTGCCGGAGTTTTGAGCGCGGCGATCGGGTGATTTCGTGCGGTGGGATCGGCGCGACTCCGGACGACCATACCCGGCACGCGGCGGCAGCAGCTCTCAAAGTGCCATTGGTCGCGCACCCGGAGGCGGTTGAGTTGATTACTCAGCGTTGTTACGAGATGGCACTTGAGGGCAAGGGTAGTGCCGACATGAACCTGCCCGAGAATAGGCAGCGGCTCAAGATGGGGGAATTCCCTGCGGGTAGTCTAATCATTCCAAACCCTTACAACCGGATTCCTGGTTTCTCAGTGGCTGATCACTGGTTTGTGCCAGGCTTCCCGGTTATGGCTTGGCCGATGGTGGAATGGGTGCTTGATCACCAGTACAAGCACCTGCACCATCGCGAAGCGTTGATCGACCGATCGATGATCTTGCACGATCTGGCCGAATCGACCATCACACCGTTGATGGAGGCTGTCGAGCGGGAATTCCCACAGGTCAAGGTCTACAGCCTCCCCTCAATGGGTGAGGGGGGGGCTCGACGCCATATTGAGCTCGGCGTTAAAGGCGAGGAGGCCGCGGTGGCCACGGCTTTTGCAGCGATCGAGCGCGGTATCGAGGCACTTCGAAGCGCCTAGCGTTGCGGGGAATTCCGCCGCCCGTGCGGCCGCTTTAGGCAGGAAAAAGCCCGGGCGCACCGGGCAAACGTACCGACGATCCTTTGATCCAGTCGGTACGCGGAGGAGACAGCGAAATTGTCTGATCAGGCGGCTTTGCGGGTACGCGTGGCCGGCTTGGCGGTGGTTGTTGCCAGGACGTGCGAATCAGTCGATTCGGCTTTTTGTGATGCTGCGGTTTGCTGTCCCACCTTGGCGGCATGGTCCAGGGATGAGCGCACCAGCGACATCGCATTACGCGCGACGGCGAACATCGGCTCACTCCCTGCAGGGGCGGTCTTGGCAGCCGTTTCAATCCACGCCTGGGTCACTTTCTGACCCTCATGAATATGCTTCTGAATCGTTTC
>CAIPGD010000351.1 GCA_903864485.1 uncultured bacterium
CGTCGGGAGCCTATTTTCAATCCTTCGCGCGCCGCAGAATCTGGCCGAAAACCCCAGAGAAGTGAGCGTGAGCGATTTCCTGCAACCGGGAACACAACAGGTCGCGGCTGGCTATGCGCTCTATGGGCCGGCGACCATGCTTGTCCTGAGCGCGGGAAATGGGGTGAGCGGCTTCACGCTGAATCACAATCTGGGCGAGTTTGTGTTGACGCATCCCCAGATCAAAGTGCCCGAACGCACTCAGGAGTTCGCCATTAACAGCGCCAACTCGAGGTTCTGGGAACCCCCGGTGAAGCGCTATGTCGACGAGTGCCTCGCTGGGAAATCAGGACCTCGGGGCAAGGACTTCAACATGCGGTGGATCGCCAGCATGGCTGCTGAAGCGCACCGGATCCTCATGCATGGTGGCGTATTTCTCGAACCGAGAAATACCCGAGACCTCAAAAAACCAGGGCCACGCCGCTTGCTTTCCGAGGCAAATCCCATCGGCTATCTCATTGAACAAGCCGGCGGTCGCGCGAGTACCGGTCGCGCGGGCATCCTCAACACGGTGCCAAACGACCTGCATCAATCAGTCGGATTGGTCTTTGGCTCCCGCGAAGAGGTCGAACGCATCGAGCAATATCACCGCCAACCCTACCAGCCCGACCAGGGACTGCAGCTCTTTACCGAGCGCAGCCTGTTTCGCGACTAGTCCCAACCTCATTGATCGAGAGCCCCCATGTCTGAACGTCATCCTGTGATTGCGATAACTGGCTCATCGGGCGCCGGAACCTCGACCGTCACCAAGACTTTTGGGAACATCTTCCGGCGCGAAGGTGTCAAGGCTGCAGTCGTTGAGGGCGACAGTTTTCACCGCTTTGATCGCCGTGAAATGAGAGCGCGCCAAGCGGCAGCCGAGGCGGCTGGTAACACCAACTTCAGTCACTTTGGCCCCGATACCAACCTTCTCGCTGAGTTGGCAGCACTCTTTCGAAATTACAGCGAATCAGGGCAGGGACAAATCCGGAAATACCTCCACAACCCCGAAGAAGCCGCCCCGTATCAGCAGGAGCCCGGCACCTTTACAGCCTGGGAAAACATCCCCGATGACACCGACATGCTGTTTTATGAGGGCCTTCATGGTGCTGTCGTCACCGAGGAGGTGGACATCGCACAGCATGTCGATCTGCTGATTGGCGTTGTCCCCGTCATCAACCTGGAGTGGATCCAAAAGCTGATTCGGGACAAGACCCAAAGGGGTTACAGTCAGGCAGCCGTGACTGACAGTATTTTGCGGCGGATGCCGGACTATGTGAATTACATCTGTCCCCAATTCGCGCGCACCCATGTCAATTTTCAGCGTGTTCCTGTGGTCGACACTTCGAACCCGTTCGTTGCCCGTGAAATTCCGACGCCCGATGAAAGCATGGTCGTGATTCGGTTTGCCAATCCGAAAGGGATTGATTTTCCGTATCTGCTGAACATGATTCATGACTCCTGGATGTCCCGTGCCAACACGATTGTTGTTCCCGGTGGCAAGATGGAGATCGCCATGCAACTGATATTTACCCCCTTCGTCTGGCGGATGATGGACCGTCGTCGCCGCGCCCTTGGAGCCCATTAATGTCGTCGAATTCCACCGAGCGCGTCCTGCGCGGAAGCCCTCAGCACACTGACCCTCTCGCCAACGCCATCCGGGCGCTCGCCATGGACGCCGTCCAGCAAGCCAATTCGGGCCACCCAGGGGCTCCAATGGGTATGGCTGAAATGGCCGTCGCGCTCTGGAATCGCCACCTGCGGCACAACCCAGCCAACCCCCATTGGCCCGATCGTGATCGCTTCGTGTTGTCCAACGGTCATGCCTCGATGATCCTTTATGCGCTGCTGCATCTGTCGGGTTATGACCTGCCGATCAGCGAACTCAAGCGCTTCCGGCAAATGCAC
>CAIPGD010000352.1 GCA_903864485.1 uncultured bacterium
ACGTTCTCGTCATTGGGGGTGGCAATGCAGCGCTGTGCGCCGCCATTACTGCTCGCGAAGCAGGCGCATCGGTCCTGCTGCTCGAATCCGCTCCGCGCGAATGGCGTGGCGGGAACTCGGTGCATACCCGCAACATCCGTTGCATGCACGATGCACCCCAGGATGTGCTGACCGACGCCTACCCCGAGGAAGAGTTCTGGCAGGACCTCTACAAGGTCACTGGCGGCATCACCAACGAGACGCTCGCTCGCCGCGTGATCCGCGAATCAGCGACTTGCAGAACCTGGATGCGAGCCCACGGGGTTCATTTTCAACCGTCACTCTCCGGGACATTACATCTGTCGCGCACCAACGCCTTTTTTATGGGTGGCGGCAAAGCGCTGGTCAACGCCTACTACCGAAGCGCTCAAGCATTGGGAATCGAGGTGCGATACGAATCGCCCGTCGAACGCATTGAACTACAGGACGGTCACTTTTTAGCGGCCCATGCGGGGCCACCGGGCGCGCTCGAACGCATCTCGGCCAAGGTCTGCGTATTGGCCAGCGGCGGATTCGAGTCGAATATCGCCTGGCAGCGTGAAGCCTGGGGCCAGAATGAACAAGGTGAATGGCCTGCAGACCAGTTTGCAATTCGCGGCACCCGCTACAACATGGGGGTTGTATTACGCGATGTGATCGCCAGCGGGGCCGACCCAGTTGGCGATCCAACGCAAGCGCACATGGTTGCGGTCGATGCCCGAGCTCCCCTTTTTGACGGGGGTATTTCAACCAGGGTTGACTCCGTGTCGCTGGGCATCATGGTCAACGTCAACGGGGAGCGTTTCTACGATGAGGGCGAAGACTTCTGGCCGAAGCGCTACGCGCTGTGGGGCCGCCTGATCGCACTACAGCCTCGACAACTTGCTCATTCCATCATTGACGCGAAGGCCATCGGGCGCTTTATGCCGGCCGTTTTCCGTGGCGAGAAGGCCGACTCCCTTGAATCTCTGGGCAACAAACTTGGGCTGCCACTCGAGAAATTTCTCGAGACGATCCGGAGGTTCAACGCGGCGTGTCGTCCGGGTCAATTTGATCATTCCATTATGGATAACTGCAGAACCGAGGGATTGACGCCAGAAAAGACACATTGGGCGCGAACCATCGACACGCCGCCCTACTTTGCGTATTCGCTCAAACCTGGCGTGACCTTCACCTATCTGGGCGTGCGCGTCGACGAAACCGCCGCAGTCCATTTCAGCGGCAAGCCTAGCGCCAATCTCTTTGCGGCCGGGGAAATCATGGCAGGAAACGTCTTGGGCAAGGGTTACACGGCTGGGGTCGGCATGACGATCGGAACGATATTCGGCCGTATTGCCGGCGCATCTGCCGCAAGGGCGGCCGCCACCGTTCAGGAGAATTCCCGTGTTGCCGCTTGAAGCGCTGGTTCGCGAAGCCGAGGCCGAGGTCGCTCGGCAGATGGAAATCTGCAATGCATGCCGCTATTGCGAAGGTTATTGCGCCGTTTTTCCAGCCATGACCCGGCGCCTCGAATTTCCGAAGGCTGATATTCATTACCTCGCAAATCTGTGCCACAACTGCGGCGCCTGCCTGCATTCCTGCCAGTACGCACCGCCCAACCCTTTTGGCGTCAATGTTCCCCAAGCGATGGCTCGGGTACGCCGGATGACTTACGCCGAATATGCGTGGCCTGCGCCGCTCGGCGGTCTTTATCAGCGCAACGGACTCATGCTCGCGTTGGCGCTGGTCGCCGCACTCACCGTGTTCCTGGCTATCGGACTGCAGACTCAGGGCACCCTCTGGAAACCAATTGCACTGGAGGCCGGCAGCTTTTATGCCATCTTCCCGCACAACTTGATGGTGTCATTGTTTGCTCCGGTCTTCTTGTTTGCCTGTCTGGCATTAGGCATCGGTGTCGCCCGTTTCTGGACCCACCTGGACACCGATCCGTCGAAGGGAGCGTCCCCGCGCGAAACCATTCACGAAGCCATTCAAGAGGCCAGCCTGAATGCACTCAAACTTAAGTACCTTGATGGTGGCCATGGTGAAGGGTGCAACGAGGCCGACGATCGCTTTACCCATGCGAGACGACATTTTCATCACGCCACGTTCTACGGGTTCGTGCTTTGTTTTGCATCGACCTCGGTCGCAACGCTTTACCACTATGGACTGGGTTGGTCAGCGCCCTATGACTGGATCAG
>CAIPGD010000353.1 GCA_903864485.1 uncultured bacterium
AAGGCCTTACGCAACTCGGATTCGATTACCGCGTCGCCTTTACCCCCCTTGGCATCCTTAGACTCGGATTTAGCCTCAGCTTTGGCTTCAGCTTTTGGCTCAGCAGCCCGGGCCGCAGGGCCACCGAAAATGAAGGCGGTGGCAACAAGGCCGGATAGGGCAAAACCCAACTTGCCGCGGCTGGCCTGCTGACCGACAGCACACGCCATTCGTGTCAGCAGTGGCATCGGGGTTACGTTCGTGGTGTCAGAGGCGACCATCAGAGTCTCCGCAGCGTGTTTCAAGTGAGGGGAATGCGAAATGAAGCCGCGTTATCGAACAGACCCGGCAGTCTGCGGCCTGAGCGGCGGCCCCATCAGGGGCAGAGACGGCGGCGAAGACGCCGAATAGCCATAACCGGCAGCGCTCGAATTGGACGAACGACCACCTGATTGCGATTCTGCTCCCGCGTTTACCCCTGCCAAGGTACGAGGGGTTGACCGAGCGCGATCAGCATCTGCAGTGATGCCGTACCCCGCCGGGCTACGCTCAGCTCGAGCGGTTGTTCGCCGCGAGGACTTGCGCCCAGAGGTGGAAACCGCAGGTAAGGCACTAATCACCGCGCTCTCAGAGATCGGCGCCGACGCGTTGAGTTCAAGGGACGAAGTTCGCGCCTTGGATTTCCCAACAGTTCGATCGACGAGGCCGTCGGGCAACTTGTCGGCACCCACTCTGTCTTCGGCACTCGCTAAAGGTTTGGGCGCTGTCGCAGGGCTTGATGTCGGGGCCGATCTCATGTCAGCAGGCGTCGTCTGACCTTCCGCCAAGCCGGCAGGGGCAGCCTGAAGCGCCGCCGTTGCGGAGGTTGTCGGCGCCAAGTCACCAGCGGAAGACGTCAGATACGCAAAACGCGGCGACTGAACGGCACTGGTTGTCACGCCATTGCCGGCTCTTGAAACCCGATTTGGACCTGGCGTTCCAGCCGCCAAAGGTGGCCCCGCCGGAATCGATAGAGCGACCGCGCAGTCCGGGAGGTCATGCAGCCGGATACCCATCATCGGATCGTTGGTCGGGACAGTAACCGTCCTGCGCGAGAAACTCGGCATCAGGGCATCCGATGCAAGAAGCAGGGCATCACGGGCGCTGGTCGATCGCGGCAAAACGGTTTCATGACGCAAATTGCGACAAATATCTTCGAGCGCATTCACTTGATCATTATTCGCGCCTCGACCGGCAACGAGGGCATCACCCAGGGCGCGATAGCAACGTGCCACTTCGACGAGCACTGGCGACTCTTTGGCGCGAACGTCGTCACTCAGGTCATTGGCGACGCATTGCATGCGCGACCCATAATCCTTGAAGCTCTGGCAGGTTTGACTGCTGGTGGTGCGGGCTAACAGACCAAGTCCACATCGCCCGCGAACCCCGTCCACCGTAGCCGAGATTGCGGCCGATGTACTAGACGACTGCGCAAAAACTGGCTCGGCTACCGCCAACCCCAACGACAGGCAAAGTGCCAGCGCGAATTTCATCTTCACCGGGTCCATCGAATCAACTCCAACGCAGGCCGCACGGCGGCGTCATATTGCGCCCCCAAGGCAGGCAATAACAAGAGCAGGGCCGCCAAGGCAACGACAATCGTCACTGAAAATCCAACTGCAAACTGTCCGAACTGGGGGCTGGCCCGACCGAGCGCGGCCTGCAACATATTGGCGATCATCAAAAAAATCAAGGCAGGTAAAGCCAATAACGTGCCGACGCGCAGGGCATGGGCCACCAACGCCATCAGAGCGGCCGGTTGAGCCACATCGGGCAACGATCCGAAGGGTACCACCCGATAGGATTCGACCAATGCCTCAATCAAAACCAGATGCAAATTGGTCGCAAACCCAATTGCCGTGGCGAATAACCCAAGCAGACTGCCAATTGGCAGTTCTCGGGAGCCCAGTTCGAGGCCATTGGCCTGCGCAAAATTCAAACCAGCCTGTTGACTCAGCAATTCACCCGCGAGGTCAAAAGCGAGATAAGCCATCCGTACGGCAAAGCCCATCAGAGTGCCAACGGCAAATTCAGCCGCCACCTGCGCAATCGTCGCCTGACCCGGTGCCCCCATGGCGGTTGATTCAACTGTACTCGCCACCACAAAAGCGAGGACCAGAATAATCAAGGCGCGAGCACGGCGCGGCACGCCCCGCATACTCAGCAATGGGGCAGTCAGGAAAAAGCCCGACAGGCGGACGAGCGCGACGGTCATCGTCTGAGCAAACGCCATAAGGGCAATTTCAGAAAAGTTGAGCATGACTCGCGGGATCGCTCTGACAATTTCAGCCGATCAAACTGGGAATACGCTCAATAATTGAGCGGGTGTAATCCACCAACGATCGCAGCAACAAAGGACC
>CAIPGD010000354.1 GCA_903864485.1 uncultured bacterium
CACCCCCAGCGACGGGCGGAACAACGCCCCCCGCAACTGGCGGAACCACGCCTCCCGCCAATGGCGGAACTACACCCCCAGCGACAGGCGGAACAACGCCCCCAGCGACGGGTGGAACGGCAACGCCTCCAGCCACGGGTGGAACGACTCCACCTGCCACGGGCGGAACGACGCCTCCCGCAATTGGCGGAACGACGCTACCCGCCACGGGCGGAACGACACCCCCACCCACTGCTGGTGGCACAACGACCCCCCCGGCAACGAGCACTCCGGTTCAGGTACCACCTTCGGCACAGGTTCCACCGACGAATTTGCAGACCGTTGGTGCAATGTCGGGACTAACCTCTGTGGCGTCGTTGGCGAAAACTCCAACGCCTCAGGTGCAGCCTCAACCGGCCCCGTCAGCAGCCCAACCTTCGGCGCAGCCACCGGTCCAGGCTCAACCGCAAGCGCAGGCACCTAGCCAAACGCCGTCGCAGCCCCAGGCTCAAGCCCAGCCACAGTCCCAGACTCAGCAGCCGGCCCAACAGCAGCCGTCTGGACAGGCGCCAACTGATGCTCAACCAAAGTCCCAAACGCCAGCACCGGCGGCGGGACAGGCGTCGGCTGATCCACAGTCCCAGCCACAGGCTCAAACCCCGACGCCGCCGCCCGGTCAAGCGCCAGCCGATCCTCAGCCTCAGGCCCAGTCACAGGGTCAGCCTTCGGCCCCATCACAGAATGCCGGACAAGCGCCGGCCGATTCACAGGGTCAGGCCCAGCCGGCTCAATCCCAAGCTCCGGCCCAGCCGCAATCGGCAGCGGCAACATCTTCTGCCCCCGCGCCAGCCGGCGGTCCTCCGCCATCGCCATCGCCATCGCAGCAAGCGGGAGCACCCCCATCGTCTGCGGCGGCGCAACCGGTGGCGTCACCTGCAACGGTAACTGCGCAGGCGAGCGCGCCAGCGGCACCCGCGCCACCACCTCCAGTCGCGCCGACTCCGCCCTCACCGGTTGCCGCTGAAAAGCCGCCGACGCCCAAAGATACGGCCGATTCGGGCGACAAGGTGCTTGCCACGGTTGCACCGCCGGAACCGCCAAAAACCGCTGACCGAGCGCAGCGGACAGTTAGCAGAACGGTTTCGGTATCCGTCGGCTTGATTGAACTTCAGACGCCGGTCGCCCCACGAGTTCCGGGCGGCGCCGTTGCTGGGCAACGCATTTCGATGACAGGCGCATTGTTTGGGCGCTGGTAGAGACCAATGCGCCTAGTTCGAGTGCTCCGGGGGATTCAGGGCGCTTTATTGGCGTTCTTCTGGGCGGTACTTGGCGTGCCGCTAAGTACTCCGTTCAATGCTTACCTTAGCGCTGCCCCACTGGCTGAAAGCCTGGTCGACGAAGCCTGTCAATCGACTGACCGCGAGGATGTTGTTGCTCTGGCTGGTATGCCCAAGGATCAGGCCGTCACCTGCGGGAAAAACCGCGTCGGGTTTGTTTATTCAGTGTCCGGAAGTGGCCCGGATATTTCGAAGGACTTTGGCGGCCTCCAGGATTTTGTGCAGGGTTCCAGGGTGGGTAACCAACTCTCCCAAAGGATGCGGTGCACTCGATCTCAGGTCATTGCGTCGGGTGCGGAACCATTGGCGCTGATGGCTTGTCGGCTTAATAGTGGCGGTTGGCCACACCTGTTGGTCGTTGGGTTTTCGGAGGGGATTGTTCGGGTGGCGGAAGGTCCGCCGAGTGCTATCCCCGCGTTGGTCGCCGCGATTCAGCCAAAACTGATCAAGTCGAGAGTGCAGTGGCTGGATCTGCTCAAGCAAACTTATGCGGAGTCTGTTCCCTTAGCCTCCTCATCGGATCTGCAGCAGTTTGCGGATCTGATCAAAATGGCCCGCGCCGCAAATGCAAATGGCCGCGATACGGATTCCGAGGGGCTCTTGCGCCAGGCGCTGGAACTTCAGATTCGCTTGCTCGGTGAATCTAATTCGGCAATCGCCGATACATTGATGGACCTTGCGCTGATTTTGTCTAACCGGGGCCGCAAGGACGAGGCCGAGGCGCTCTTCAATCGGGCGGAAACCATTGTGCAGGCGTCGTCGAAAGAATCGGATCGGGCCCGATTGTTTGCCTATTACGGATTTCACGCCGCCAACCATGGCAATTTCGAGGGCGGACTGAGCGCCGCCAGGAACGCAGTGAATTCCTGGCGCAAGGTCTTGGTTGCACCGAAAGCCGAGTCGATCCTGATGGGCGGGAATTCCTCGGAGTCGGGTCCAGGCGTGCGCAGCGGTAGTCAAAACATGGCCATGATGGGTGCCGAGGCAGATGATTTTGGGGATGACTACCTCGAAAAGGGAGAACTCGGACTTTCTCTTAATCTTCTGGCAGAAATGGCACTACAAGTGGGGGAACTACCCCTCGCGATGGCGTCAGCGACCGAAGCCTTAACGATCTTTAATGACACGCGAGGGCTTCCCCCTTGGTGGCGTTCCAGCGTTTTGCTGACGCTGGGCAATATCAGTTCCGCACAGGGGCGTCTTTCTGCTGCCGAAAAATATCTGAATACCGCTCTGAAGGAGCGACGGCTTTATCTTTCCGAGGGCCCACAGACGATTCGGGTGCTGATTGCATTGGCATCGGCCTATCAGCGTGAGGGCATGAATAGCTCCGCGATCATTACTTATCGTGAAATTTTTGGCCTGCTGAAAAAACTCAACCTCGCGAGTTCTGACTCAATCAGCAAAGAGGATCTGATTCCGCTCGGGCTTGCAGTCGTGGCGTATGCGAAAACCTTGACGGATCCGGCGCAGACACAGGGCCTTTATGCCGAAGCATTCGATGCGTTTCAGGCGGTCCGACCAGCGAGCGTCGACAAGACGGTTAACCAGGCGGCTGCTCGCTTGGCGAACGGTAATCCCGAGATTCAAAGTCTGCTCGACCGCCTCGCTCAAGCCCAGCGGATCCAAGACACCATGAGCACCGAACTGTCCTTCGAGATTACGTTGCCGCAGGAGCAGCGGAGTCGGGAGGTCGAGGATCGTTTGTTTGCAACCAAGCGGGCGGCAGAACTCGAATTCAAGAAAACCGAGGGTGAACTAACGACCCAATTTCCAGATTATGTTTCGCTGACCAAACCGCAGCCGTTGTCCCTGTTTCAGGTGCGGGAGAGACTTTCACCGCAGGAAGGGCTGGTTTCATTTCTGATCGGTCGAAAGGTCTCTTTTGTTACGCTGATTCGCCGTGATGGTATTTATTTGGGCGAGATTAAGGAGTCTGAAACGGGTTTGGCTGAGACCGTTACCTCGCTTCGCCGGGCCCTCGAAATTCAGGCCGGCTCAGTCAACGAATATGACCTCGACCTGGCCCATGGGCTTTACAAAACTTTATTTGGTGATGTGGAACCTTGGCTACAGGACCTTAAGCATTTGATTGTGGCCCCCTCAGGTCCACTGGCGAGTTTGCCATTTTCAATTCTGGTGACACGCCCGCCCGCCTCGCCGAGTTACAGCGAAGCGAAATGGCTGGTGAATCAGGCAGCGATCTCCCATGCGCCTTCGATTCAGGCGTTTTATGCGCTGAGGACGAATGAAAGAGCCGCCAAGCCGATTAAAACGCTTTTGGCGATCGGTAATCCTGTCCTGAGTGGAAAGCAGGTCAGGCAGGGTGGCTTGGGTGCTTCGCCGCTGGCGACCAGTTGTCGTCAGGATGGTCCCGCGCCGGCCGAATTGGTGTCCAGCCTCTCCGCATTGCCAGATACTGAAGCGGAGATTTTCTCAATCAGTCAGGCACTTGGCGTGGTGGGTACCGATCACGTGTTGCTTGGACCTGATGCAACCGAAGAGCTGTTGAGGGCCCGGCCACTGGACCAGTATCGGATTCTGTATTTCGCGACCCACGGCTTATTACCGGGTGAATTGAAATGTCAGACCGAACCGGGCCTGGTGTTGACCCCTCCGTCGAAATCGGTCGTTCGGACCAACGACGGCATTTTTGAGGCGAGCGAAATCGCGGCGCTTCGGGTCAACGCCGATTTGGTGGTTCTGTCGGCCTGTAATACAGCGGGCGGGGCAGGGCGGTTCGGTGGGGACGCATTGTCGGGGTTGGCGGAGTCATTCTTTTTTGCTGGCGCCCGA
>CAIPGD010000355.1 GCA_903864485.1 uncultured bacterium
ATACATCGTGGCCTGAGGTCCCCGAATAAAGGGCTCGAACCCGGGCAACGTATCGGCGAACGGTAAATGTTCGGTGTCTTTGGATGTGTAGAGGGGCTTGACCGTAATGCCCTCTGGCGTCACCCAATTGAGCGCATCGACCGTACCATTCGGCGCCGATTTGGCTGCCGCCCGCGCCCACTGCTCAAGCGTCACCCGCGCGAATTCGTCGGCAGATGCGGTCTTCGTGAAAGCCGACGAGGACGGGGCCGCTGAAGAAGGGGCAGTTGTCGAAGCGTCAGGCGATAGCGGCTGGGAGGGTTCGTTCATAGGGTTCTCCGTGATTCGCAATTATCGCTGATCGGCTGACGCCCGGGCTGCTGGGCAACCGGACCATGCGTTCCAATTGTTTGCCAAATTTTGCCAAACAATTTAGGCTTTGGCGATGGCAACCATGAACATTTCCCTGCCCGATGGCCTAAAGGCCTTCGTCGACAAACAAGTCCAATATCGTGGCTATGGCACCAGTAGCGAGTACGTGCGAGAACTGATTCGCATCGATCAGGATCGGCAACAGCTGAGAGACCTGCTCCTTGCCGGGGCCGAATCCATGCCAGGCGAAACTGTGACCGCGGCCTACTTTGACCGATTGCGGGAGCACGTGCTCGGGAACGAGACGAAGCCTCGCGACGGAGCGTGATATCCAAGCGCGTTGTCCCTCGCTCGCAGGCCGACCGTGATCTCAAGGATGCAATCGATTACTACATCGACGCGGGGGCGATTGATGCGGCATTGGGCCTTGTCGATGCGGTCGAGGCCGCTTACGCTGGAATTAGCCGCCACCCTGGCAGTGGCTCGCCACGTTACGGCCAAGCGCTAAACTTGCCTGGGCTACGTGCCTGGCCGCTCAGCCGCTATCCCTATCTGGTGTTTTACGTCGAGCGAGCGGACCACATCGATGTCTGGCGGGTGTTGCACGGGCACCGAGACATTCCTTCTTGGATGCAGGAGCCGACGGCACAGTAACTTCAATTCGCCTTGATTCCAGCGGCCTTCACCAGGCGGGTAGCATTCTCTGTCTCCGTTCGAACGAATTGATCAAACGCCGTAGCGGTCATCGGCATCGGGTTGGCGCCAATGGCATCGAGTTTGGCTGTGAAGTCGCGAGCCTCAAGTATCTTGACCACCTCGGAATTGAGTCGCTCGATGATCGCTCGTGGCGTCTGAGCGGGCGCGAACAGACCGACCCAAAAGGTGTATTCCGATCCAGGCACTCCGGCCTCAACAATGGTCGGCACATTGGGCAGATCGTCTGAACGGCGGGTCGTACCCACCGCAAGGGCCTGCAATTTGCCGTCGCGAATCAGCGGCAATGCCGACACAATCGGGGCAAAAAACCAGTCGATACGCCCCCCAATGATCTCAGTGAGCGCTTCCGGGGTACCGCGATAAGGGATGTGCGTCGGGTTGATGCCCGCTGCGAGGCGGAATTTCTCCGCATTCATATGTGTCGCCGAACCGTTACCAGCAGAGCCAAAATTGAAAGCATCTGGATTGGCCTTCACTTTCGCGATCAGGTCGCGGACGTCCCGATAGCCCTTGGCGGGCGAGACCACCAACACGTTTGGAAGGCTAGCGAGCGCAGTGACACCACTCAAATCGCGAAGCGTGTCGTACGGGAGGCTGGAATAAAGCGCGGGGTTCACGACGTGCCCGGAGGAGTGAACCAAAAACGTATACCCATCGGGTGGAGACTTGGCCACCTGATTCGCTGCGATCGTGCCGCCCGCACCGGCCTTGTTCTCGATGATGACCGGATGCCCGAGCGCAACCGCCAGTCGCTCGGCTACGGCCCGAGCGATGATGTCAGTGCCACTTCCAGCGGTAAAAGGAACCACCATTTTAATCGTCTTGGCTGGCCAGTCGGTTTGCGCCCCCGATACAACCGGAATCAGAGCGGCTGCCAAGCCCAACAAAGTTATAACTGCGTTTCGACGAATCACCACGAATCTCCAAAAATCTGTGGGCTAGGGGGCGACTCGCTAAGGCGCCGGTGGATAGGGCATCGCCAACAAGACCCGCACCGCGCACGTGCTCCGATTAATCAACTGCCGCTTTTCACCGGGTTGAAAGCAGGCGGAGTCCTGTGGCTGCAAGACCGCTTCGGTCGTCACTCCGTCCAGCTCACTGACTAAAGTCAGTTCACCCTCTAGTACGACGTAATGCTTCTCGACTGGCGATCCATTCAAACTCGTGTAACCACCGGGTTCGATGATCGAGAGGCCGAGCCATAGGGACTGCGATGGACCCGCTTCATGCCCCTGCAGGCGCAGACAGCGCATATCGAAATGATTTGGTGCCTCGTAGACTGGTGCTGCATCGATTCGGGTCACATTCATAGAGGCTTTGTCATTTTGGGTTTCAGAATCATCCGGTCGGCCGCCCCGGCCAGCACCCTGCGGTAGGCGGTCGCCGCATTCGTCAGATCAAATTTGTTTTCATCAAGGACCGGGTAGGGCCGCAGGGTCCAGTCTTCAAATCCTGGGCGCAATGTCTCGAGCAAGGCACAGGACTTAATCGCATCCAGCCCGAGCGTATCGACACCGACGAAGCGGTGCATGTTGCGGTAAAAGCGAAACAGGTCGAAAGGGACCGTTTCGCCTTTGGTTGCAATGATGAAGATCTGAACCGCCCCCTTAGCCATCACGGCATGGCCAGCATGCCAATAGACCCGGTCGACCGTATTAAAGACCAGGTCAGCCCCACGCCCGGAGGTCAATTCCAGAATCCGGTCGACTGGATCAATGGAAGCTGCATTAACGACCTCGACCGGTGCACAGGCAAACCCGTCTCGCGCGTCATGTCGCTGCACAGCGATTACCCGGGCGCCTGCGCGGGCAGCGATCTGGACCACCGCCTGGCCTACCTTGCCATTGGCACCAAACACCACCACCGTTTGCCCCGCAGACACACCACCGGCGCGGGTCAACCCATCACAAGCCGTCACAAAGGGAACGCCGATCGATCCGGCTTCATCCAGGTCGAGTCCAGAGGGGCTGTGTCGAACGGCGCTCTGCGGCAAGACCAGGTAATGACCGTGGCTGCCATCGCGGGTAATCCCCAGATCACCGCCAGAGCCCCAGACCTTTAGCCCGATCAGGGCACTCGGACCGTCCACCACAATCCCGGCGAAATCGCGACCGGGGATCCGCGGAAAAACGGCCTGGGGCATGATTCCCAAGGTCGCTTTCACGTCGCTCGGATTGACCGCCGCCGCGTGTACCTCGACGAGGACGTGCTCCGGTGGCAACGGTGGGATTTCCTGCGCGACAACCTTCAGCTCGAGCGCATCGATCCCTTCGGCCTTAGCCCCAACCCAGAGGGCGCTTGCGGACAGGTGATCCTTTGACGTGTGTTCCATTCGGATTCAATCCGGTTTTAGTGGGTTCGTAGGCCCAGCAGCACTCGAGCCTCTGCAGGGGTCACGACATCTCCACCCAGCGACTTCAGGATATCGACGGCCTTGCTGACCAGTTCGGCGTTGCCCTTGGCGAGTACGCCCTTCTCCAGATAAATGTTGTCTTCCAGACCCACGCGGACGTGTCCACCGTACAACCAGCTCTGCGCGACCATCGGAAACTCGGTCCGACCGATCCCGAAGGCCGCCCAAATCGCACCTGCGGGCAATTGATTTCGGGCATACATCAGCGTCTCTGGGCTGGCCGAAAATCCGTACTTCACCCCCAACACAAAGGTCCACAAACCGGGACCGTCGAGCGTGCCCTCGTTGATGAGATCTCTAGCCAGATGGAGATCGCCAGAGTCGAAAATCTCGAGTTCGGGCATCACGCCGCTGCTACGGATCACCGCTGCCAT
>CAIPGD010000356.1 GCA_903864485.1 uncultured bacterium
GCGGGGTGGTCATTGGCAGGGTCACCGTGGGCAATATCGCCGCCAATGGTTCCGCGGTTACGCACCTGAGGGTCGGCAATCTGCTTGGCGGCGGCCGGCAACAGGCCCAGCTTCTCTTGCAGCAGGGTCGACGAGATCAGATCGTTCTCAACCGTCATCGCGCCAATACAGATGGTCTCGCCTTCCTCGCAGATTCCGCGCAGTTCTTCGATCCGGTTAAGGTCGATCAAATGGGCGGGTTGAGCGAAGCGCAGCTTCATCATCGGCAGCAGGCTATGGCCTCCGGCGAGCAGTTTGGCTTCTGAGCCCAGGCTGCCCAGCAGCGCAATGGCCTCGCCAACGGATTTGGGCGCGTGGTAATCAAATGCGGGTGGGATCACGGGCGTCTCCGAGAGGTTTTCGCAGGTAATGGATGATCGTACGGTGGGCCGTTGCCAATGTTGGCACGAAATTGAGCGCGTCCAGGGTTTTCCCTAGGGCGCCGGGCGTGCAGATATCATCAGTCGAAGCGTTACCTGTGCTCATTCTTTAGAAGGCATCACTACGATGATCATTGACTGCCACGGTCATTACACGACCGCACCACTGGCCCTGGATGACTGGCGCAATCGTCAGGTCGCGGGGATCAAGGACCCGGCATTGATGCCGATGCCATCCGATTTGAAGATCAGCGATGACGCGTTGCGTGAATCCATCGAGACGAATCAGCTGGCATTGATGCGCAAGCGCGGGATTGACCTTACGGTTTTCAGTCCACGTGCCAGTTTTATGGCCCACCATATTGGGGACTTTCAGATTTCGAGCACCTGGGCGGCGATTTGCAATGAGCTCTGCTTTCGCGTGAGCGAGTTGTTCCCGGACCATTTCATTCCGGCCGCGATGTTGCCCCAATCGCCCGGCGTCGACCCCGCGACCTGCATCCCCGAGTTAGTCCGATGCGTCGAACAATACGGGAACGTCGCGATCAATCTGAACCCTGATCCGTCCGGGGGGCACTGGACGAGTCCCCCATTGTCGGACCGCTACTGGTACCCGATCTACGAAAAAATGGTGGAGTACGAAATTCCGGCCATGATTCATGTCAGTACGAGCTGCAATGCCTGCTTTCATACGACGGGTGCGCATTATCTGAACGCGGATACCACCGCATTCATGCAGTGCTTGACCAGTGATCTCTTTACAGATTTCCCAACGTTAAAGTTTGTGATCCCGCACGGCGGCGGTGCCGTGCCTTATCAGTGGGGTCGATTCCGCGGCCTCGCCCAGGAACTTAAGAAGCCGTTGCTGAAAGACCATTTGTTGAACAATGTGTTTTTCGATACCTGCGTTTACCATCAGCCCGGCATCGACCTACTAACCAAGGTGATACCGATCAAAAACATTTTGTTCGCGAGCGAGATGGTCGGTGCGGTGCGTGGGATTGACCCTGAGACGGGCGCTTATTTCGATGATACAAAGCGCTACATTGAGGCATCCGATCAACTCGATGATCAGGCACGCCATCTGATCTACGAGGGCAACGTCCGCCATGTCTATCCAAGACTCGACCGCGCGCTTCAGGCACGCGCTGTGCCAGCCAACCCTTAATCGATAGAGTCACCTGATGAAATGTATCTCGCTTTTGACGTTGGGGTCTGGCCTCCGGCGCGTTCTCCCGGCCGTCTTGTCGCTGATCGCGGCGTCCGCGATGACGGCAGGCGTTGCGACGTCTGCAAGCGCTCAGACGGAATATCCCAACCGAACTATTCGTTTCCTCGTTCCGTACCCGCCTGGTGGACCGACAGATCTGATGGCGCGCTTATTGCAGCCAGAGCTTCAGACGCGTCTCGGAGCGACGGTGATCGTCGAGAACAAGGCCGGCGCTGGTGGCAACCTCGGCACGGCCGAAGTTGCCCGTCAGGCACCCGCAGATGGCTACACGCTCTTGTTGGCAGCGAGTGGTCCCATGGCTGTTAATCCGACACTCTTCAAATCCCTGCCGTTCGATCCGCAGGCCGACCTCGCGCCTGTGATTCAGATTTCGTCGTTCCCGCTAGTTTTAGAAGTGCATCCTTCAATCCCCGCGCGCACGCTTAAGGAATTCATGGCGCAGGCAAAGGCCAATCCCGCTGGCTTCAGCTATGCGTCGGCCGGGAACGGAACGCCGCAACATCTGGCCGGAGAAATTTATAGTCGGGTCAGCGGTGTCGAATTGACCCACGTCCCTTACCGGGGTGCTGGCCCTGCCTTGGTTGATCTTGTTGGGGGCCACGTCAAAGTGATGTTCGACATCATCGCCAGCTCACAGCAGCATATCGCTGCCGGAAAATTAATCCCAATCGCCATCACAGCCAGCAAGCGTAGCCCAACTCTTCCTGATGTGCCCACGATGGCCGAGGCGGGTTTGTCGAACTTCGAAATCACCGCTTGGCATGGGATCGCAGTTCGATCGGGTACACCCGCACCAGTGATCGCCAAACTCAATTCGGTAATGAACCAAATTTTTAAAGAACCCGCCTTCAGGAAGAAGTGGGAGCAGTTGGGGACCCCCGCCGTGGGCGGAACGCCAGATGAGTTCGCAGCCTTGATTCGGTCAGAGTCGGTACGGCTAGGCCGCATCATCCGTGAGTCGGGCGTTACGCCTGATTGATCGGGTCAGGTTAGAACGGCAAATCTCGAATCCACAAAAACTGTGGATAACTTGGTGGATAACCACCTTCAGGGCGGGTTGAAACGACCGGTGAGTGGATTTTGGGGTGGCTTGCCTGTTTTTTGGTCAAAACTTAAACCCCTTTTAAATCAATTACTTGTTACGCCCAGTTGGGTTTTGCGGGAGGGTTGTAGGGGAGGCTGAAGGGTGCGGCGCTATTCTGTGGATAGACGTTTGGCGAAGCACATCGGTTTGCTGTGGTCAAGTCGGAATATCGATAGGATCCTGAATTGCGTTCGGGTCAACAGGAATGATTGTGAGAAGACTGGTCCTTTGGGTTTTTCTGTTGCTTACCGCTAATCAGGCCCTCGCTACGGGATTTTGTTCTGATTTTCAGCGTCGTTTGATCGGGATTGCGCCGGCGGTCTGCCAGCGCGCTGACCTCAAGGCTTCCGACGCGAAATCGGTTCGTGGACGCCCGCTTTACTTGACGGATGTGCGAGGAGGCGAAGCGAGGCTGCGGGCGCTGGTGATCGGCGGCATCCACGGAGACGAGTTATCGTCGACTGCGCTCGCGCTCAAGTGGATTGAATTGGCTCGAGTGACACCCGCGCAAACCGAATGGCGATTTGTACCAGCGCTCAATCCCGATGGGTTGCTCACTCAACCTGGCCGTCGGACGAATGCGAATGGTGTCGATCTAAACCGTAATTTTCCGACCAAGAACTGGGCTAGAGAGGCGCCTGTTTACTGGGAGCAACGAACCCGTCGGGATCCTCGTCGCTGGCCTGGGCGGGCGCCACTTTCCGAACCAGAGACGCAATTCCTGATGCGCCAGGTGGATGATTTTCGGCCCGATCTGATTGTCAGTATTCATGCCCCCTACGGCGTTCTCGATTTTGATGGTCCGACGATTCCGCCCTCGAGGTTGGGTCGGCTTTATCTGGACCGCGTAGGAATCTTTCCAGGCTCGCTCGGCCATTTCGCCGGCGTTGACCGAAATATCCCAGTCGTCACGATCGAGCTTTCCCACCACCTGCGCGCGCCCGTGGACGCCGAGGTGCGGCAGATGTGGCTTGATCTTCAGCGCTGGATTTCTGAGCGCGGCATGGAACGACTGTCTGGGTCCCAGTCGTCCTAAGGCGACGTTTTGTTCTCGGCTTTGGCGAGGCTGCGTTCGACAGTTTTCATCGGGTTGAAACGCCCAGCTTTACCAACGACCGACAGGGTCGGCGTCGTTCGAAGCATCTCGATGGCGGCCCGCTCGAGGTCAGCGCACTGCACCTGGGCGATGCGCTCAAGTTGCTGTTCGACAGTCCAGACTGATCCCCGGAACATCAGGTCGCGAGCAATTGATTCCGCAGTCCCGAGTGGGCGCTCCAGATTCATCAACAACATGGCGCGATGTTGATTTCGAGCCCGTTCAAGGTCATCGGGATCGATGCCTCGGGCAAGGCGACTAATCTCTTCGCAGGTGACTTCGAGCAGTGCTTTCAGGTTACGCGGTGCGACGCCAGCGCTGATTTGAAATAGCCCACAGTCCTCGTGACCTTCCGCCCATGCGTCGATCGCATAGGCTAGCCCACGTCGCTCGCGTACCGCCTGGAAGAGCGGCGACGACATGCCGCCACCGAACAGTTCTGCCAGCATTTCGAAGACGGGGTATCGCTCATCGGACCGGCCTGGAATCGGCCATCCCAAGACCAGGGTGACTTGGGCAAAGTCACCTGGGCGATGCCGGTACCCTCCGACATATTGCGCATTCTCGGGCCGTTGACCGATTGTTCCGGCTGGCAGATCGCCAAAATGTCGAGTGACCAACTCCTGGAATTGCTGGTGTTCGATCGCTCCGGCACCGACTACCAGTAGATTCGAGCCGACATGGTGCTGAGCGATCCATTCGGTAAAACGATCGCGCTGAACGGTTCGGATGACTTCTGGGTCACCCAGGATAGGTCTGCCAAGCGCTTGATCAGGATACGCGGCACGGTCGAAGCCTTCCTGAACGAGGTCATGCGGGTCGTCGGCTGCTTCGGCGATCTCCTGCAGGATCACTTCGCGTTCGCGTTCGATTTCCTCGGGTGGGAAGGTCGAGTCGCGTACGACATCGGCCAACAGGTCGACTGCCATTGGTGCCTGCTCGCCCAAGAGCGACAAGTAATAGGCGGTGTGGTCCCGCGCAGTCCAAGCATTCATTGAGGCGCCCACACGCTCTGCTTCAAAGGAGATGCGTCGAGCGTCACGCCGGCGGGTTCCCTTAAATGCCATGTGCTCCATGAAGTGCGCTAGCCCACCAAGTTCAGCGGGTTCGTGGCGTGATCCAACCCGGAGCCAGACTCCGATCGCGGCGGATCGTAATCCTGGTAGCCGGGCGGAGGCGATGACGAGGCCATTGGGCAAAGTTTGTGTTTCAAGATCCATTGCGTCATTGTCGCCGATTGTGTTCACCGGGCGGGCTGCACCTGCGATACGATTCTAGTTTCGATATTCAGGTTCGAGCGTTTAGGTCTTTTTGGTGATTGTTAGAGGAGCATAATTCAATGAATAAGAGCGATTTGATCGATGCATTGGCTGCCAGCTCGGGAGAGTCCAAAGCGGCAGCGGGTCGGGTTCTGGAGGCCTTTCTGGAGACCGTGGCCGCCCAGCTGGTTAAGGGTGAGAGTCTGACGCTGGTCGGATTCGGCTCTTTTTCGGTGAGCAAGCGCGCAGCGCGCGAAGGCCGCAATCCGCGGTCAGGTGAAACCATCAAAATCAAAGCCAGCAAAGTTGCGAAGTTCTCGCCGGGTGCGGGTTTGAAGAGCGCCCTGAACC
>CAIPGD010000357.1 GCA_903864485.1 uncultured bacterium
ACCGAGCCCTCGACCTTACCGCTGCGGATGCTGATCGTCGCGCCTGCGCCCGTCATCTTGTAGAGCGCCAACACGTTACCGACCCGGTCCACGACAGCGATGGTGGCCTTGGCGCCGATCTGATTGGCCGCCTGCGCGCCCTGGGCCAAAATCGTTTCAACCTCGGCCGCAGTCAACGCCTGCGGCTGACTCGAGATCGTGAAGTCACAGGCCCCTGAAACACCGGGCGCACTGCTCGTCCCGCCCCCGCAGCTCATCAGCAGAGCGGGTAGTGCCAGCACAGCCGACCCCTTGATCGCGCGCAGCCAAACCATATTCCAGGACAACATCACAGGCTTCTTCTTCAAGGCTTGGCGGCAAGTTGAGCGGTTTGACGCTGAGTCGCCAAGGCGGCGGGTGACGCAGCCGAGGGCGCGGCCGTCGATGCCGGTGCCTGGGCTTTCACCTCATGCGGCGCCATGTGGAATCCATGACAGGTCCCGCAGTCTGACGCGACCTTGTTCGCGACCTTTTCCGCCCCCATGTGGCAATCACGGCAAACGGCAATGGCGGGCATCAATACGTCGGACGCTTTCTTGGAGTCAGGCGCCGAATGACAGTCGGTACATTTGGATGCCTCATGGGCCGAATGTTCAAACCGAGCTTTGGGCATCCAGGCATGTTGGCCAGCCACGGGCGCAATTTCCCACTGCGGCAGATCTGCCCCTGGCGTCCCAACTTTGCCAGCGACCTCAAGGCGATTAACCGTGTGGCAAACAACGCAAGAGGTGCGCTCAAACAGATCAGTCGCCGAGGCCGCTGCCCGCGCGCGGGCATCACCCGCACCATTGACAAAACTGGGCAGGCGCTCGTCCTTACCCGGTAGCGCAACAAAGCGCTGGGCAACCGAGAGTTTGCTGCCATCGAGTTGGACGCGGTTCAGACTGACATAGCTGTAGAACTCGCGCAGGGTCGACAAAACTTCGTCAACTGAGCCGTGCGGAACTTCGCGATTGGTGAGCGCCGGCTCGAACTTCAAGGCGTGGCAGGACTGGCAGTGCTCCTTCATGGCCACCGGCTGAAAGCTCGACCGGTCAGAGTTGGGCTTATGGCAGCCATCGCAACTCATTTTGACCAGCCCCTCGGGGCTCCGCACGCCCTTGCTCGCCAGGTGTACGTCATGGGGGAACTTGAGCGTCGTTGCCTCGGTGATTGCCGTCCCGCTAGCCTGTCGGACGCGACGCAAGCGATCAGTTCCTGCCGCCGCAGTCGGTCCTGTCGCAGCCCCAAGCACCTGAATCCGAAACTCGGGATGCTCCTTGCCAAAATCTCGCACGTTCAGGGTCTGCGTCTCGGGCATCGTTTTCTTGATATCGGCATGACACGCCGCGCAGTTTTGACCCTCAAAGTGCTTGTTCTGTAACGCCAAGCCAAACGCACCCTGATGATCGCGGTGGCAGGTCGCGCATCGAACTTCCTCGAGCGCGCTGACCTTGGTTTTTGTCGGGTCAACGTGGCCCGGCGTGGTCTTATGGCAGGCTTGGCAATCGGCGTCCTTCACGCGCGAGAACGGCGACGAATGGCAGACCTGGCAATCATTAGCCCATGCCTGGTGCGCGTTCGCTACCGGGCCCGGATTCCAGACCGCGTCAAGGGCTAGCGGGGTGGAATAGGCGGGAGCTGAAGAGGCTGAAGAGGCGGTGGAGGCTGAAGAAGCGGCCGGTGCAGCTGGTGCGAGCAAGATGGCCAGCACCGGAAGCACCAGTGCAAGACCTAAAATCGCACTGAACAAAAACCAGGACAGAGGGCGACGCCCTTTCAATGGCTTCTGGAGTTCTCCAATTTCGGCCGTAATTGGATCGACCGGCGTATTGTGATCCATAGGTCACCAATAAAAAAAGACGGACACCACGTGGGCGACCAAACTAGCAAGCAGCCCGAACGACAGGGGCACGTGCAGTAATAGCCACACCTCGGTCCATGTTCTGGAACGAACGAATTCGCGGATCCTCAACAGCTGCTGAAGACGACGGAACTGCAGGTTATAGAGTTCCCGCTGAGCAGGCGACGCACCGTTGTTTTTCTCGGCGAGGGCATCCACCGTGCGCTGGGTGGCGCAATCGGGGTTTTTTCCTGAAAATCGCTGCCAGCGGCTGGCGAAAATCCGACCGGTCGAGGAATTTTTCACCAGACGTTGAATATCCGGGGAAAGCCCCTGAGCCGCTTTGCGGCATTGATCATCGATATCGCGCAGACCGGACCCCAGATTTTGAAGGGTCTGCCCATTCAGCAAATTGCCCATCAGAGCGGGTTGGCGAACGTAGAGAATGACTCCCCAGATCCCACTGGCGATCACTGCCAACGTCAACACATAAGCCGCGCTGTGTACATTGACCCCTAATTCGAAACCGGTATGGAGCGTAGCGACCACGGCGAGTGCAAGGCCTAGATAGACGTGCGCAGACAGCCAACCGCGAACGCTTCCCAAATTGGACCGATAGGCGCGTTTGCGCAGACCAAACGCCATCAACCAGAGAATTAGTCCAAAACCCAAGGTACCCAAGCCATAACCCAGCCATGTACCGCCTCCGGGCTTGATCGGCGGCGAGTCGGCCAAATAGAGCCCAATACAGATTGCGCACAGGGCCCCAGCCCACTTGAGATATTTGGACTTGTTGAACGACAAAAAATGGTCTTGAGCCATGCTACAAAATATCCAAATTGCTAAGACTGAATACGCTCAGCGCAGGTCGGCACTTTAACGCCTAAGTACCTCATAGAAACAATAAATTTCGATGAATCTTTCCGATCCCTTACAAAATTTTTGCCCCTCTAGTCTAATCAGTAGCAGGCCCCACGGGCAACCGAAACGCGGCTTTTCAGCAACCGAATGCTGAGCGACTTTCCCTTGTAGTCGTTCTGCAATCTTGCTAGACGAATCATTCGGACAAACGACCAAACATTGATTCGATGGAAGGCGCGGGTTAACATCGGAGAGCTAGAAGATGCCCGTTTTGGGGATCTCGATAACACACGATCATGCCTTGGATTTTAGTGATCCTGGATGAGAGGAACTAATGATGAAAAAACCAATGGTCCCGCAATATGCACTGACAGCATGTCTTGCACTGGTCATTTCGTCAGGCAGTCTGGCTCAAACTGATCCGAAATCAGGGCAATTTGATTACACGTCCTGTTTTAATACTTCGGTCACATTTGAAAATGTCGGTGTTAATCGAAGTGCCACTCCCGGTGGCCTTTTTGATAACGACAACATTCGTTGTTTTGGCACCTGGACCTCGCTGGACGGTCAGAGCGAAGGCCGCTGGACTTGCCAGGAAAGCGACCAGAGTGGTGCAACGCGGGTGATCTCGTACACGTCCGACGGCAAAAGTCCACCGGTACGCACTCTC
>CAIPGD010000358.1 GCA_903864485.1 uncultured bacterium
GTCCAACCTTTCCACTTTGGGACGGGATGAAGCTGTTAAAGTCTCGAACGCTGCCGTGATAAAGTTTGTTCCCAGTGTTAAAACCCATCTGCGCTGCCCGCGCCATGCGGCTGGCATAGTCCATAGGCATATCAGCGCCCGTGTTGCCGCTCTTGTAATGGTGCATCAGGCGCTGCGGGTCGGCCTGTGCCATCAGATCATCGGTGACCTCCTTGGCGCGGCCCTGACGCAGCAATTCCGCGACATAGTCCGCGATGTTCTCGGACGTTTTATCCATGCCCTTAACCGTCAGCTTCGCCGCGCGGATTGCCTTGTCTCTGTCCATTTACTGCCCCTGTTTGCGGAGTTGCATTGCCAGTTTGACCGCATCAGCGGCGTGATCACGTTCCTGCATATCACGTTCATGCTGCATTCGCACGGCATCGTTCATCTGGTCGCGGTCCATACGCATCTGCTCGATTCGCAAATCCTTTTCGCGGTCGAGGTCGCGGTTTTGGTCGTTAATCTGGTCACGCTTCATGGCGAATTCCATCTGGCGGGCCTTGTTTTGCTCCGCCGCCATCTTGGATGGGTCTGTGGGAGCCTGCGCGGGGGCGTGTGAGCCTTGTGACGCCTGCGCCCGAACCATGTCAGCCTGAGCGCGCATCGTGTCTGCGTCGGCCTTCTGGTGGGCAATCTTGATGTCCTCAATGCCCTTGAGCAATTCAGGCGGCGGCTGCCGATCCTGCGACGACTTGAGGAACTGCTCAGGGTTGGACCAGCCGATGGCCCGCAGCGCCGCCTTATCGACCGCGTCACCGTCAAATGCGGATGGGTTCGCGGCCTGCAACTGCTTCAGCGCCATGATCTTCATCACGCGCTGGGCGTGGCTGGACGTGTTCGGGTCTGCCTGCGGGACCAGTTCGACGTCATTCAGAGCCTGCATAAACAGTTCCTCATTCCACGCGATGGTGGGCCTGCGGTTCCGCTGCCAGAAACTTTCGGGATGCTCGCGGAAGCACTTCAGCAGCAGCGAGAATTCCTCGGCCTGCGCGCTGTGCATCCGCTTGTGGACGGCGTTCATAATCTTGGTGGCCTGCTCGATCATTGCCAGTGTGGTGCCGACGGGGGCGTCGGAACGACCCTCACCGACCTGAGCCTCGGATGTCCCGCCGACACGCATACCAGTTTGGGACATATTCTCCACCAGCGCCATCAGCGCCTGCGACGGCTCCTTGTAGGGCAGCGGCATGACGGCCTGATTGATTGGCTGCCCGCCCGTCTTGATCTGGGCCGATCCGCCTGGGGGAATGCGGAAGATGTTGGTGTTTTGGCGCGACCCCGTGTCGCTGACCAAGAACCCAGGGAAGTTGGCATACATACCAGCGTCCAGAAGTTCGCGCCACGCGGCGGTGATCGCGTTGGTAGTGTTGCCGAGGATGTGCAGCAAGCCGATGTCATAGAAGCCGAGGCCTGGGACAAACGTATATTTGACGAAGTTCGTGCGAGCTTCGGGCAGGTCGGCGGTGTCCTGATCAAAGTTGCGAGTGATTGACAGGATTTTGCGCGACGACACGTCAATGGTCACGCGGTATGGGATTTCGAGGCCGCTCTTTTTCTTTTTGTATTTATGTTCAAAGCCGCTGATGTCCAGTTCGCAGTAGACCTCGTAAATCTCGCGGTCGCGGTCATCGGGGTTTGACGATGTGGCGGTGATGCCCTGCTGCGCGCTCTTGGCGTCCTGCGCGGCATCGGGGGTGACCTCATTGGGCGTGGACAGGTCGGTGTCGCTGTAGACGCCGATGATCTGGAGACGCTTGACGGTGCTGGGGCGCATATAGACGCGGTGCGTCACGCGCTTGGCGTTGGACAGATCGGTGGCGGCGCTGTTGACGATCAGATTGTCCGCGTCAACGCTCTCGCTGACGGGGCGATTCCGCAGCGGGCAGAAGTAAATCTTCTTGAACGACGTGCCGCCGAAGCCCAGCATCAGCAACATCCGATCTGTGTCGGGGTAGTATTCGCGCGCCGTGCTGGTCAGGTAGTGGTTCATGTCCTTTTCGAGAGCGTTGGCGATCTCGTCGCGCTGGACGGTGCTGCCATTGGCGTCATCACGAATCTTGACGGGCCCATCGGTCGGCAGCAATTCTGAACGCGCGTTTGCTTGGAACCGCAGCACCGCCTCTTGCAGCAGTGGGTGGCGGACCTTGGACATCCCCTCAATGGGTGCGCCATCGGACGCGCCGTTAAGTCCAGGAATTTCGATCTTCAGGCCCAGCAGCTTGATGCCCTGCGCGCGGTCTTCAATCCACTCGCTGCGGCTTTCTAGGTCATCCTCAACGCCACGGATCAGGTCATCGGCAATGTTTTGGAGTTCGGTGTCGTCAATTTCATCGACCAGATTGTCAAACCACCCCATCGGGGGGCGCTTTTCGTTGTCGGGGTCTTGGATTGGCTTGCCATCGAGCGACAGCGTGATCGAGCCGTCGCCGTGTTCAATCTTGAGGATTGCGCCATCTTGGGAGATTTCGGGGATGTCATCTGGCTCGGTGTCGTCGTGTTCGACGGTCACATCCATTGGGCCGATGGCCGCGTCGGCCTCGTCTTCATGCAATCGGATATTGGGGTTCAGTCCTGACATCGGCGTCCCTCGGATATAATGGCTGCGCCCACGTTATCAGACGCAGCCACGAATATCAACGAGAAGGGACCGCATCCAGTTCAGCTAGCACGGAACGGGCAAACACAATGGTTTCGTAGCCGTCTTCAAGAGGATCAGTTAATCCCTTTGCTGTAACAACCATCCACAGTGCCGCCACAGCCTTAGCCAGCTTGGCCTCCGCTTCTTTTGCTCGTTGATAGGTCTTCCGTAAGACTTCGACCCATTCGGCGTCATCACGTTCCTTCACCAACTCCTCAATGCGGTCGGCGGCGGGTGTATGCAACGGGTCACGGACGTAGTGCTTTAGGTTGTAGGCATCCGCATCCCGCAACGCCTTGATCAGTTCTTCATCGGTCATTGCTCAAACTCCTTACAAAATCTGCGATTTGCTTGTCGAAGATCACGTCTCTCTTTGTGGGGATGGGTTTGGCACGGGTGTTCCATGCGGCGATGGCCTGATCCTTAGTGGGAAAGTAGCCATAGCCCAGTGTAAAGATTGCCCCGTGACATTCAGGGTATCGGCAGGACACAGCATAAGAATCCCTGCCATCGTAATCCGTCTTGCAGATCATGTTCTTTTCGCCCCCGCAAAACGGGCAGGGTTTCAGTTCAGGTTCGGTCACTCTGGGCCTCCTTTTTCAAAGCGTGGACACGGCGCACGAGGATGCGCGCCATGCAGTACAAGACCCGCATTTCCATGCGGTGTTTCCAGATGTCGGCCAGTTTGCCTTCAGACACTTCGCGGTTCACCGCCGCAGTGGCCCATGTTTGAGAAAGACCTTTGATGCTTTCCAACAACTGCTCAATGCGGTCGGCGGCGGCATTCCCCAGATTGGGCCAGCCTTTGCTGTTTCGTAATTCAACGATCAGTTCGTCATCAGTCATTTCTTCTCTCCAATCAGGTCGAGGATAAGTTGTTGGGGAAGTTCTTCTTCCCCACTAAACCACCATTTATGAACCACATCACAAGCCTCACGCAGCGCAGCTTCACGGATGGCGGCTGGGCTGATGGCGCGAGTGTACTCAACCCGTTCAAACCCGACATTTTTGGGGCCACCACTTGAAAACAGGTTTGATTTCGGCGTGTGTGCGCCAACCGTGGCGGGCATATCAATTTTATCAACATCAGTCCAAATAACGATCAAATTTTCAGGTGCGGTCATGGCTCAACCTCATTGATATGCCCAACAAATGGAATATCCACCCATTCGCTCTGGCCTGTTTGAACGTCGATAAAACATTGCTGTAGTATCTTTTGTGTGTGGGTCTGCGGGCAGGTAGACTTGTCCACAAATCGAAGTCTCATTGTCTGGGCCAGTGTTTTAGTTGCGGTCATGCCAGCGCCCTCACGATGGCAAGGAACAGCGCGTCCTTCTTGCGTTGGAACTCTGGCAGTTTGCTGTATGGCACCATGCAGGGGTGCGTCTTGGCCACGGGGTCTTTGACCTCGCCATACACCCATCCGTCCGCGATCTTGCCCGCCCACCAATTCTGGTGGCTGTCTTCTGGGCCAGCGTTTGGGTTATCCAAGGCGTGTGTGACGCCGTCAATGGCGCTGTCGCGTTGCCAGTCGGGTGCAGAAAACCACATAACTTGGCTGTGGTCATCATTTATGGCGCAATATTCGCGGTTTGCCTCATGGCAAATTTTGGCGATCACTAGAACATTTGTCATTTCAGTTCTTCCTTTTTCAGGGCATGGACACGGCGCACGAGGATGCGCGCCATGCAGTATAAGACCCGCATTTCCATGCGGTATTTCCAGATGTCCGCGCACTTCTTGGCGTAGGCCAGTTCCCGCTCCGCCTCAACGATCTGCTCCTTGACCACCCTGTGACGGGCCAGAAGCACTGGCACGTCTGGCTCTATCTCACCCAGACGCTTGCGCGCCTGTTCGGTCATGGATTTACTTGACATCGTCAAGCACCGCCGAGACAGGCATATCCGCCTGATTTTGGTATTTGCCATCGTAAGACGCACGTTCCGCCGTCTGGTGGAAGATCACCTGCGCGATGCCTGCGCCTGCTGGGATGTGCAGACCCTCGCGCCCGTGGTAGACCAGTTCCAGCGTCAGGAAACCTTTCCAGCCTGGCTCGATCACGGTGTTAAACACCGACAGCCCCTGACGCGCCCATGTGGACTTGTCATGGACCACGCCCACCAGATCGGATGGCATCTGGAACTCTTCGATGGCGCTGGCGAGGCAGAAGTCGCCTTGTGAAAATTTACCGTCTACAATCACCCCTGACAGGTAGTCTTTATCTGGCTTGTAGAACACAACATCCTGCTTGATGCGGATGTCGTAGCCA
>CAIPGD010000359.1 GCA_903864485.1 uncultured bacterium
CCAAGTAGCTCAGTCGGTAGAGCAGCGGATTGAAAATCCGCGTGTCGGTGGTTCGATTCCGCCCTTGGCCACCAATTAATTCAAAGACTTAGGGCCGTCCGTCGTGGCGGCCCTTTTCTTTTTCTGTCGCCGTGTAGGGGCTCTGTAGGGGCTAGCCCGTTTTTCGAGTTGGCTATGTGGTGCCGTGAGGCACTCTGCGGGGCGGCCGTCGTAGTCGGGAACTTGCTTCGAACGCCGGGGCACCCGCTCCCTCCACATTTCGGTCCAATATTTCCATTATCGTTGTATAGTTCACCCATGAAAGAAACCACCGTCGTTCGCTCCCTCGCCGCCTTGGCCCAAGAGGTACGCCTACGTGTCTTTCGCGCGCTGGTTGTAGCTGGCGAAAGTGGACTCACACCCGGAGACCTCGCCGAACATCTGGCTGTCGCGCCAAACACGTTGTCCTTCCATCTGAAGGAACTCGTCCATTCCGGGCTAATTACCCAAGAGCGGCAGGGGCGCAATCTGGTCTACCGCGCATCTTTCGCCACGATGAACGAGCTACTGAGCTACCTCACCGAAAACTGTTGCCAGGGAGCCGCCTGTTTGGCCTCCCAGGCAACGGCTTTGGATTGCTAACCAACGGCCAGGGGGAACCCCATGAAAAGCCGTGTTTAACGAAAGCAACGCCAAAATGAGTCAAAAAAATTTTAACGTACTGTTTATTTGTACCGGCAACTCAGCCCGGTCGATTCTCTCTGAGGCCCTGCTCAACCACTTGAGCAATGGTCGCTTCAATGCCTATTCAGCCGGTAGTCACCCGACAGGTGTCGTCAACCCGTTCACCATCTCGGCATTACAAAAGCTCGACCTACCCACGGAGGGTTATCGCAGCAAGAGCTGGGACGAATTCGCGAAGTCTGACGCCCCCTTGCTGGATTTTGCGATCACTGTCTGCGACAACGCAGCCGGCGAAGTCTGCCCCGTCTGGCCCGGACAACCGATTAGTGCCCATTGGGGTGTTCCCGATCCGGCTGCAGTTGAGGGAGACAACGACCGCAAGCTCAAAGCCTTCGTGGATACCGCATTCATTATGAAACGTCGAATCGAGCTGTTTCTGGCGTTACCGATGGCGACACTCGACAAGATTGGCTTGCAACAAGCGACCCGCGACATCGGAACGAAGTGAGGCGGCCATGACGACCAACATATTGATCCTATGCACCCACAATTCCGCGAGAAGCGTGCTCGCCGAAGGCATGCTGAATCACCTCGCAAAAGAGCGAGGCTTGGATGTGAAAGGGTTCAGCGCTGGGAGCGCACCCAGCGGACAGATCAATCCGTTCGCGCTTGAAGCGCTGCACAACGCGGGAATCGAAACGACGGGAGTCCGTAGCAAGAGCTGGGATGAGTTCACGACCCCGGATGCCCCGCAGTTGAAGATCGTCATCACGGTTTGCGACAGTGCGGCAGCCGAGTCATGCCCGGTGTTCTTCGGAGGCAATGGCCAGCCCGTCAAGGTGCACTGGGGTTACCCAGACCCATCCAATGCCGAAGGGGGTGATGAGGGCAAACGACGCGCCTTTGAATTGACCCGACAGGCGATCGCCTACCGGATGCTCCAAATGCTGTCGGCGCCTTTGGAGACGATGACCAGCACCGAGTTGAAAGAGCTCTTGAACGTAATCGCAAAAAGCTGAAACGCGATGACACTGAAGCACAAACTGCTTGCTGAACTGTTGGGCACCGCATTGTTGCTGGCGATCGTGATCGGTTCTGGAATCATGGCCGAACGCCTGTCGGGCGGAAATGTTGCAGTCGCATTGCTTGCCAACACGGCCGCGACTGTCGGTGGGCTCTATATCTTGATTGAGGTTTTTGGCCCGATCAGCGGTGTGCATTTCAACCCCGCGGTGAGTGCCGTCATGACATTCCGGGGAAACCTTTCCCAAGTCGAATTGGCGGCATACGCTGTTGTCCAACTAATCGGCGGGATGCTCGGAGCATGGCTGGCTCACGCCATGTTTGACGTCAGCATCATCCAGTTTTCGACAAAGCTTCGGGGAGGCTCCGGGCAATGGGTGGCAGAGGTCGTCGCGACGGCTGGCCTCCTGTTGGTCATCCTTCGAGCACCTTCGGGACGGGCGTCCTCAATGGTGGCGGCCTACATCGGCGCAGCTTACTGGTTCACATCGTCCACGTCGTTCGCCAATCCCGCCGCGGCCTTTGGGCGGATGTTCAGCGACAGCTTTGCCGGGATCGCTCCGACCAGTGTCGGCGGCTTCGTCGCAGCTGAATTCGTTGGAGCCTCCCTGGCAGTTATCTTGGATCGCATGCTGACCTCAAATCCGTCTTC
>CAIPGD010000360.1 GCA_903864485.1 uncultured bacterium
CTCACCTCCGACCAAAGTTCCTGAGTCTTTTCATCGTTGAGAAATAACGTGGAACGCTCCGCATTCAGCAAGCGAGTCGCTTCGCCCATTACCTTCTGAAGCAAGGAACCAAGCTTGATGTCCGCGGTCACCTCGGTGACGACATCGATGAACTCCATTTCCTGCTTGCGCAAAGCCTGCATCCGTTCCAGATTTTGCATGCTCTGGATGGCCAGCGAGGCCTGATTGATCATTGACGAAAAAAGCGCCAGATCATGACGCGTGAATTTCCCGGAGCGCTTGTTCAGTGTCTCCGCAACGCCGATGATCTCCCCTCGCCCCGTCATGATCGGCACACACAAAATACTTCGAGTCTTAAAACCCGTGCGCTCATCGACCACGCGGTTAAACCGATGATCCGCATACGCGTCCTGAATGATCAAGGGCTCGCCACTGCAAAAAACCGCACCTGCAATACCGCTGTCATTGAGGATGCGGATTTCTCGTTGGATGTTGCCCTGAGCGACTCGGGAATAAAGCTCCTTGGTCTGAGGATCATTCAGAAAAAGAGAGCCACGCTCCGTTCCGATGGTTTCCGTGGTCATTTCGATGAGAGCAACAAGGACCTCATCGAGGGTCTCAAAGCTCGCCAGGCGCGACGTCACGCTCAGTAATAGTTCTGCTTCGCGCAACCGTCGTTGTTCGTCGACGGCCAACGGCTTGGGAGCGGACGCCATAGAGTTCTCCGGATGTTATCGAACGCTCGTGGTGGGGCCCCTGGGGCTCGAGGCTTGGTCAATTTGCGTGCGAAGCGCCTGCACCGTTTCGCGCAATTGCGCAATTTCATGCGCCAGATTCAGGGTGGACTTTTGGATCGCCGCCTCCCGCTCAGCCAATGCAGCTTCCAGTTCATCGCGCAGTGCCGTGACGGTGGCCTTCAACATGACCACCTCGTGTTGACTGGCAACGATGGCGGCCTGAACTTCGGTCTCACGAAGTACGCCGGAACGTTCGAGTTCATCACGCAAGACGCTGGCGGCGGCCCGGAGTTGGGCAATCTCGTGTGCAGCAGCAGCTTGCGCCTGCTGCACTGCGACGGTACGTTGATGCTCGGCCTCACCGAGCGCGTCACGCATCACTGAAATCGTCGCTCTGAGCTCAGCAACTTCGGCTGCTGAAACGGACCCGGTGATGCCTTCGACTTGCATGGTTTGGATCCAACGGCTCAGGCCGTAGCCCTGGACAAGCCGAATAATCGTCCAGACACGGCCTTTAGCCCCCGGTAAACCAGGCGCGCGCCCAGGAGAGTCGCCAGGACTTCTAGACCCGTCAGCCCGACCGAGGTCACGACGTTCCAGCGGGCCTGACGAGCTAAAAACTTCTCGATCAAATGCTCGCGCTTGCGCTCGATGCTGTCGTAAAAACTTGGAATCACAAGCAAAGTCAGTAGAGTCGAGGTGATCGTGCCACCAATAATTGAAACGGCCATTGGCCGGTAGAAAGAACCACCCTCGCCCATCCCAATCGCAACCGGGAGCATGCCAGCAATCAACGCAAAAGTCGTCATTAAGATCGGCCGCAAGCGTTTACGTCCCGCCGCGATGAGCGCTGATTCGCGATCCATCCCCTCAGCTTCCAGGGTGCGAGCGGCGTCAAGCAACAGGATGGCATTTTTGGCGACCAATCCCATCAACATAATGACACCAATAAAACTCATCAGATTGAGGGTGCCGCCGGTAGTGAGCAATGCGAGAACGACGCCGATCAGAGAAAGGGGCAGCGACAACATCACCGCCATCGGCGCAGTGAACGAACCAAACTGCATCACCAGGATCAGATACATCAGACCGATCCCCGAGATCAGTGCAATCCCCATCTGGCGAAACACTTCCTGCTGATCCTTAGAAGCACCGGCGAGCTGCAATCCATAGCCGGGCGGATAGTTCATTGCGTTCGCAATCTTGAGCGCATCGGCCGTGACTTCACCGGCTGATCGGCCCTGAACATTCGCCGTCCCCGCGACCGTTCGTTTGCCGTCGGTATGTTCAATCTTGGAGGGACTCTTACCCATCGTGACCTTGGCGATCTGCCCCAACGGAACAATCGAATTCATGCCAGTCACCGCGATTGGCAGGCGTTCGATATTCGTAGCGCTCAGCCGATCTTCAGGCGCGAGCCGCACCGCAACGTCGCGAGACTCTCCGGTCGGATCGACCCAATCGCCAACCTCCACACCAGCGAATGCAACTCTAAGAGACGCCGCCGCATCGCCAACCGAAATCCCCATCGAATTGGCCAACCCGCGGTTAAGTTCGATCTGGAGTTCATTCTGTGGATCCTGCTGAGAAAGCCCCACGTCGACGGCGCCGGGGACCGCGCGCAGTTGTTCAATGAACGCACTCGTGAGCTCGAGTAACTTACGCGCATCGGTCCCAGAAAATTTGATTTGAACTGGCTTAGATGCCCCGTTGCTGAG
>CAIPGD010000361.1 GCA_903864485.1 uncultured bacterium
AACGGGGATGGTCATTTCGATCGTTGGAACCTGAGCACCTCTGCTTATCTGGCGACGGGGACTGATGACCGCAACCCGCTGGCTCAGCGAGAGCAGTCGATTCGGGCCGGCATGTTTGCCTCTGAACTCTCCAGAGATTTCAGTTGGGTTCGGGTTCGGGGAAATCTGTTTCTCTCGACGGGAGACAAAAATCCCTATGACGGCAAGGCGACCGGGTTTGACTCAATTCTCGAAAATCCCCAGTTCGCAGGGTCGGACAGCAGTTACTTCATCCGCCAGGGTTTGCCCCTGATTGGCGGTGGCGGTGTCGCCTTGTCAGCGCGCAATGGCATTCAGGCCTCGCTGCGTTCTTCAAAGGACGAAGGTCAGTCGAACTTTGTTAATCCGGGTCTCAAACTCCTGGGTGTCGGAGCGGATTTTGATTTGCGCCCTGAGGTTCGGCTCTTCACCAACGTCTCGAGCCTACGGTTTTCTGAGACAGCCTCGTTGGCTGCGTTGCGTAATCAGGCCATCACTTCAGACTCGTTGGGTATCGACTACTCGATTGGCTTTCATTGGCGGCCCTTCTTTAACCAGAACATGATCATCAATGGGTCGGTTGCCATGTTGAAGCCTGGGGCCGGACTCAAAGCCCTGTATGGTGAAAACCAGGGTTCTCTCTATTCTGTTCTTCTGAATTCGGTGCTGTCATTTTGAATAAGTTGATGAATCCATTGACTCAATTAGTGATGGCTGTTCTTGCCGTTTTGGTCTTGGTCGGCGGTTTTTTCCAACCGTCGGCTCTGGCGTCGGAGAAGTTACCGCCTCCGAAAACCTATGTCATGGCCCCGCCTGCGCCCAAGGCTCAGACGCTGGCTCAAGTTCAGGCCAAATCGGTGGGTTGCGTCAGTTGTCATACGGCGACCGATCAACACACGATGCATTCGAACCCTGGCGTTCAAATTGGTTGTACCGATTGTCACGGGGGTAATGCCACCGTCATGCGCGGCAAATCGACAGACCCCGAGAGCCGTACCTACCGGGCCGCACTGGACACCGCACACGTGCTCCCGCGCAACGAACATTTCTGGAAATACCCGTCATCCGCAAACCCTGAGCGCTCGTACGCGAAACTCAATCAGGAAAACCCGGCTTACGTTCGTTTTATCAATCCGGGCGATTTACGAGTCGCAAGGGATGCCTGCGGCTCTTGCCATTTGCCCATCATTCAGGCCCAGGAACGCAGCCTGATGTCGACAACCGCCATGCTGTGGGGCGGCGCGAGTTACAACAACGGAATCCTGCCGTACAAGCGCTACATCCTGGGCGAGTCGTACACCGCGCTCGGCGAGGCTGCCGCCATTGTGAATCCGGTCAAGGTCGACAACGACCTGTTTGTGCACAAGGGCATTCTTGATCGTCTACTGCCGCTACCGGCTTGGGAAAGTGCGCCGCCTGCCGACGTGTTCCGCGTGTTTGAGCGCGGCGGTAGAGTGATTTCGAGTCAGTTTCCCGAGATTGGGCTGCCCAATAGTTCGGGCACGCTCCAAAAGCTGGATGAACCGGGGCGTCCAGACATCCGCCAGTCCAACCGTGGACCGGGAACCGGAAACCGCATCGCGGTGCCACTGATCAATATTGCAAAAACCCGACTCAACGATCCAGATCTTTGGTTCCTGGGAACCAACGAGCAGCCAGGTGATTATCGGTCATCGGGTTGTACGGCGTGTCATACCATTTATGCCAACGATCGCGACCCGCGGCACTCGGGCCCTTACGCTAAATTTGGCCATACCGGAACGACCCAGACGGTTGATCCGACGATTCCAAAAAATGAATCGGGGCATCCTCTCAAGCATGAGTTCACACGTGCGATCCCGTCGTCGCAGTGCATGGTCTGTCACATGCACCAGCCCAATATTTTTGTGAATTCGTTCTACGGATACACGATGTGGGACTACGAGTCGGACGCGCCGTTCATGTGGCCCGAAAAGCAGCGCTATCCGACCGACTCCGAGATGCGCAAGAGCCTGGACCGCAACCCCGAAGAAGCGGCGACCCGCGGCAAATGGACCGACCCCGAGTTTCTGAAGAATGTGTCGAGCCTGAATCCACAGCTCAAGGACACGCAATTCGCCGACTACCACGGGCACGGCTGGAACTTCCGGGCGATTTTCAAGCGCAACCGCAAGGGCGCACTACTCGATGCCAAAGGCGCGATCGTCTCCGATGATGATCCGGAGAAGTTCAAGAAGTCAGTCCACTTGTCTTCGATCCACGTCGATCTTGGAATGCATTGCGTTGACTGCCACTTCGCTCAGGACATGCACGGCAATGGCCACATCTATGGGGAAGTGGCCGCGGCAATCGAAATCGACTGTGCCGACTGCCATGGCACTTCGAAAAAATACCCCAGCTTGCGCACCAGTGGCCCGGCCGCCCGGCCAGGTGGAATGGACATGAGTTTGTTGCGGACTCAGGACGGCCGACTACGGTTCGAATGGCGCGAGGGCAAGCTGTACCAGCGTGCAGCGCTTGATCCCAACAAAGAATGGGAGATGAGCCTCGTCAAAGACAGCGTCAATCCGGAGCATGCCAACTACAACCCCAAGGCGGCCCGCGCCAAGCTGATGGGGGCCGGTAATGAGGGCCAATACGGCCAATGGGGC